>JBDRPB010000020.1:0-6308 GCA_043809485.1 Pseudomonadota bacterium
CTCACGCAGGCAGGGAACGCAGAGCGTGGCTTCCGGCACGATGAAAAGCCGTTCCTCCGGGATTCGCTCCCCGCACTCTTCGCACAGACCGAATTCCTCGTCATGCCTGATCCTGCGAATGAGGAGATCTATTTTATCCAGTTCCCTGTACTTTCTCTCGATGAGCTTGCAGAATGTCAGCGCGGAGGTCTCCCGATCGGCATGGTCGAGATCCTCGATCAGGCCGTCCGCCGAGAAAAAATTCCCGTAGGCCTTCTGGCTTACAATGAGACGGGTGAGGGCTTGCTCCACTTCCTCCCTCTTGGCCGTCAAATTTTTCAGGAAACGCGCCTGAAAATCTTCATTGCCAGCGGGTTCATACACCCCTCCAACCTCACAATCATCATCCGTCCGGGCCACCATAGCCATTTCATCAACATTGTTGTACGATATCTCTTCTAACATCCTGCCTTTCCCCCTAAAAAATTCGGGTTGATGCCCGAAACCGGAGGAATAATAATCAAATTTCCTGCTTTGTCAATTCAAATTAAACAAAAAAGCGATCCTCGAGGTTTTTTATTTACTTTGATGTGAATCAAAGTCATTCCTGGGCCGGGGATATCTCGCTGTGGCTGGGTCGGACCGGACCGAGACAACAATCTGAAATTTCAAATTAATTGACTGAAAACCTTCCTGAAATAACGCTTAGAACGGCAATTTTGGTGGCAAAATGGGCATTTTAAGATTTTGTATTGTGAGCGAATGCGAGATTGGCTTAAGGCACGAGGCGCAAGGCGCACGCGTATTCAAACAAAATGAGGTCATGGTTCGGAGGCAAGTCGCTAAAAAAAACTGATTATAGAAAACGGATCAATCTGCCAAGGGACCAAATTGCGAGGGTTTATTGCTGTCACGGATAATGACTGATTACGCGGAGCATATTCGTTGGCTCGCTGAGAACGGAACCGGTTGCGATTTGTAAAAAGACCTGATATTAAGATATACTATGTCTAATGGACCAACGCTGATTTATCATATCACTCATAAAGATAATTTGGAGGGGATTATCTCGCGAGGTGGCCTGGTTGCTCAAAGTGTAATGGACACAGACCCGATAGCCTATTGCAACATAGCCCACGCCACAATCCAGGATCGAAGAGCCCAAACCCCAGTGTCATGTGGGCCGGGAGGGTTTCTTCACGATCAGTTCAAAAATGGGGTCAGCCCTTGACATAGGACATTTGAAAGCGTAGAGGTCGGGTCTTCATTTCCAGTTGGAGACAGACACGCCTCCGCATCCAAGGTAAATCCTGAATGAGAAGTCGACCTCTTTACCCGTGCCCCGTTAGGTGCGGTTCTTTTTAAGGATAAACATGACATACTCCGCAATAAATCTGACGAAAAAACTCGACAAGTTTTCAGAACATTGGTCTCCAAAGATCATTGCTCAAATGAATGATTACCACTTCAAACTGGTTAAGTTCCAAGGCGACTTTGTTTGGCATAGTCACGCAGATACAGATGAGGCTTTCATCGTTATCGAAGGGCAAATGAGCATCGATTTCCGTGACGGCAGGGTCGACCTCAAGGCAGGAGAGATGTTTGTCGTCCCAAAGGGAGTAGAGCACAAACCATTCGCTGAAAGAGAATGCAAGATCATGCTCATTGAACCTGCCGGCACTGTAAACACCGGTGACTCCGGTGGTGAAATGACAGAGAAAGACAACGTTTGGATCTAGTAAAGGGGTCTGCCGCTGACTCTTGAATTATTTTTTAAGTGCTGGCCCCATGTCTAGACCATTAAGAATTCAATATCCAGATGCATTGTATCATGTGAGGTATGCAGAAACTACGGAGTGCAAGGGTTCAACTGTATAGATCAAGAAGGGGCATCTGAAATGAAGCGAGGCATGTTGCGATTTATCTGCTGAGGGCTCTTCGAGGCGACAATTTGGAGGAGATAGGCCGGGATTTCAATATCAGCCGATTTATTTCGGTCAGCAGTGTCGTAGAAAGAATGAGGAGGAAGATATCCAACCCGCCTGCCTCGCTTGGCAACTCCCCTAATGGCATGTAAGGCGGCACTTCAAAGAACGCCGCTGAGTGTTAATAGAATGGGTTGCTGTGGGCAATGGCGGGCAGGGGATCGACACTTGAGAAAACAGGTCGGGGAAATTAAAACTGCGATACGCATGAGTCAAGCGTAGACCCCTTTTTCATATTTATGCCGGAGAAAATTGGTGCGTGGAACCCATTGGCATAGATTTAGAACCCGTGGAATTGAGCTTTTCATAGGGTGTGTCGGATGAAATTTCGAGGAAAATTTGAGTTTATTGCAATGCTATTCATTTTTTATCAAAGGTAGTGTTTTGCATGTATAGAAAGATTGGTGTTGAATTCATGTATGAAGCCCTTTCCGGACTCTACCTGATATCCGTTGTTGTCTTGTTTTGGCGCCATACTATAACAGCAAGCCTCCTACTCGGCGCCGGACTGGGTATTTGGCTATGGCGGTATCGGAACAAGGCTGATGCCGCCGCAATGGTAGGGGCGGCCCTCCTCGGCACACCTTCCGAGATTATATGCGTCAAATATGGTGTATGGACATACGATGCTCCGGGGCTTTTCATGGGTATCCCGGTATGGATACCACTGATATGGGCATCGCTTTTTTGTTTGTTTCGGCGAATAACAGTTACCCTTCACTCATTAGCCGATAAAATATGGCTCGGTCGAAAATCCTTATCACGAAAGATTGTATTCGGTCTTCTCGCCGGGGTGATCGTTGTCTATTACATAATGATCTCTATTGCCATCATAAGATCCATTGCGATTGTCTACACCGTTATTATGCTTATAACTGTTATCTTCTGGCGTGAGGAAAGAGATATCCTGATTTTTATTACAGGCGGCATGTTAGGAACGTTCGGCGAATACATCTGCATGCAACAGGGCTTTTGGCATTATCATTTCCCTCATTTTATTTCTATCGGACTGCCTGTCTCCCTGCCTATGGCGTGGGGTCTAAGCGCCATTATTATTGGCAGAATCGCAAAAATCTGGGAAGTCAATGCATGAGTAAAGGGGTCATAATTTTTTCATCTACAATGAGACATAATCTTATTCGTGCGCTTAAAACATAATCCTGTCTATCCCTGGCCCAGACCTGGATTTGCAGGGCAGGCGTACATGGCTCCAGTCAGAATATTTTGCGGCTACTTATTTAGCTCGTTCGCAAGTCGCGCCAGGGCGGGCCTGTTACCCTGTCAAATTCTTTTTCAAATGACTAAAGTGAAGCGCAACGCAGCAGCTGGGCTTGTTGCGAAGCCGTCAAGACTGTTTTACATAATCCTTAAACAAGGCCAGGTTTTCTTTAATCAAATCAGGGATAGGCAGGCTATATGGGCATCTTTCTAAACATTCACCACATTCAGTGCAATTTTCGACGCTTTCCATTGCTGTCTTGACCATATTGATTACACTCGAAACTTGGAGTCGCCTTGCCACAAGTGGCCTGAAATTCATGACTCCGGGAATATCAACTTTCTGTTCACAGGGGACACAATATCCGCAACGATGACAGAATTTTTTCCCTAATGCCGATCGAAGTGTCTCAATTTGTTTGTGATCAGCATCTGATAGGGGTCTTGGTGAGTGATATAGATCTATAATTTCGTTGGCCTCTTCCTGATTGGATATACCGGGGATAGGGACCACATGAGGAAACTGCTGAAGGAAGCGAAAACACAGATCAGCCCGGTCCAGAAGACCTCCTCCGAGAGGTTTCATGGCAATAATACCCATATCCAGTTCCTGGGCAAGTTTGAAAAGCTCGTCCGCCGGGTCATGTTCGATAAAGTTAAAAGGAAATTGGACCGTGGAAAAAAAACCGGTGCGACAGGCTTTGATAGCTGTGGGAATGTCGTGCGAACTAAACCCGATGAAATTGACCTTTCCCTCTCTTCTCGCCTTGCCAACGGCTTCGTAAGCCCCACCCGGGGAAAGAATCTTTTCCAACTCTTCCTCATTGCTGATACTGTGCAATTGATAAAGATCAATTCTACTTGTTTTAAGGTTTTCAAGGCTGTACTTGATATGTTTAGTGGCACCTTCTGAGTCCCTCTTCAGTGTTTTGGTGGCCAATAAGACCTTGTCCCTGACTGATTCTAAGGCACGACCTATCTTTCGTTCGCTGTCGCCATACATGTTGGCCGTATCAAAAAAGGTTATGCCTTGCTCAAAGCAATGGCGGACTACCGAAACGCCTTCGTCAAGGCTGAGGGGCATAATGGGGATGCCACCAAACCCAACCTCAGAAACAAAAAGTCCTGTTTTTCCAAGCCTCACGGATTTCATTAGTTCCTTCCTTATGTCTTTCCTTCGACCCAAGTTCTTTGGCTGCGGGCGATTTTTTTCCGGACAATGGTCCAGGTTTTGGTTGTCAAGAAAGACTGTTCGAATCGTTCAAGCATCTGCCCGAACACGCCCTGCCAGTCGATAGCATTTTTCATTTCCTTTTTCCGGGTAGGCAGATCCATGGGTTTGGGTGAAAATCCCTCGGCCGGCTTTTCTGGCCCTGCGATCCAGGACAGAGAGCGTCTTTTTCTGGATTTCCACTGCTATCACCCGGCCCTGTGGTCCAACCATACGGGCCAGAGGCAGGGTGAAATAACCCATGCCGCAGCCTGTTCAAGGACGGTCATCCCTTCCTTAACGAATGGACCCAATATCTTATCCGGATTTTCCAGCAGTTTCCGAAAGGGGCGTAGTAGTAAATATCCTACCCAAAAAGGACAAACCCGGTCAGCCGTGTGTATCCCCCCATTTTAGTAAGCATGAGTGGTGGTGATAAGAAATGAGGAATGTATTTTCCATACCACAATGCCACAGTTCATAACTTCACATTCCTAAAAAAAATATGTGCGATCACACCGGCGATGGGCGCGAAAAAGAATGTACATACAAGCCTGATGGCCGTTAGTTTCCACCCCAGGATGCCCAGTTCGAGGGGAATCCGGCTTACGGCAATCAGGGACCAGCTGGTCAAAAATGCGACCATTGTGCCTACACCTGCCCCGGATTTGAAAAGCCCTACCGCCACAGGCAGACTGACAAAAGGGCCGCCTGGAGTCAGTGCCCCGGCCAGAGTGCCGATCAGGATCCCCCGAAAGCCCGACTCAGCGCCGACCCACTTGTTGATCGACTCCTGTGAAATCAGTTCTTGCGTCATGGTTGCGATGATGAAGGCGAAAATCAGAAGTGGCAGCACTTCCAGGATCATCCATCCTGCGCCTTTTAGGCCGGTTATGTGTTGACCACCCCCTTTGTAATAACCTATCACGAGCAGCGCTACGGCGAAGACGCCCAATATAATTGTCGGAATCAGCATATTCGAATTTCTCCTGCCCTTAGCCATGTGTGTTAACTTTCATGAAGTTGATTTTTTCAAACAGCTAAACAGTTACGGTTTTTGATAATTTCGAAATGTTACAAAAGGCGATAATCGATACCAATTCATTTTTTCTAAGAGTCCAGCCTGTAATCGTGAAACAATATCAAATTTTCAAAGATGGAGTCAAATCCAATGAATGATACAGGTGATTTTAGAGAATGTATTCAACTGGAAACCTGAAAATTTTTCGGCTTTTAAAAGTAACGAAAATAGCAGTGTTTACTTTACCAGAATTGTAAATTACATTTGCAATTGTTCGCTCCTGACCTTCGGTGCGACCGAAGAATAATAGCCAGATGCCGCGGTATTTGACGGGGCGGTGCTTCATGTTGACTTCACAGAACGGGGGTGGGAAGCTGAGTCACTTCGAGTTGCTGCGCAGCAGTTGATTACTAAGGGGCTGTTGAGTGGGAATGGGGGCGCTGCTAAAAAAGTAAGTTATGTAGGTAAAGGGAAATAATTTATGATATTGGGCGGTAAAAGAGTAAGGCATCTCGCCCGGAGATCTGGCTACGCTGTTGAAGATAAGCTCTCCTGCCGCCGGGTATTCTGTTGAAAGGGGAAAGGGCATTGCCCGTGGTAACGGGTACCAGCTGATCGAATATTTTTTTACTTTTTTATCATGGGCCCCCATTCATATGTTAAAAATTGAGATCTGACTCTTTTTTTGCACAGGAGTATAATTTGAGGGGTTTCATAAGGCGCCAAGAAGAGAATTTGGCAATCCGTTTTCTAGAGTGGAAATATCAGAAAATGAATTTTATTGTGCCACCAGTTTCAGAACTTCAAAGACTAGCCTCCAATATCGTTGATGATGCTCATCGTATTGCACGTGAAAGAGGACGGAGCGTTATATCCATTATAAAAGAACTCATTG
>JBDRPB010000021.1:0-6147 GCA_043809485.1 Pseudomonadota bacterium
TGTATTAACTGCGGGGAATGCGTTAGGGCCTGCCCGGCCAGGATTCCCGTTAACATGCTTATCCGGGTCCTGGAAAACGGCCTTTATGAGGAGGCAGCCGAAGAATATGACCTTCTATCTTGCATCGAATGTGGGCTTTGCAGCTATGTATGCACAGCGCGAATTCCTATATTTCACTATATCATGCTTGGCAAGTCCGAGTTTGCCCGGATAGAGACTATGGAGGAATCCAATGCCTGACCGGAAGTTATTTATTGGTTCACATGCACCTTATTGGCACAATGGAAGCAGCATATCAGCAAAAAGCTATCATACCATGCTGGCCGCCCTCCCTGCGGTGGTCCTGGGCATTTCGCAATACGGCGCTCCCGCACTTGGGGTTTTGGCGCTTTCCGTATCCTGTGCCATGATCTGGGAACTTATCATGAATATCGCGATGAAACGGCCTCCAAGCATAGGGGATGGAAATGCTGCAGTTATTGGGCTTTTATTTGCCATGCTATTGCCCGCCACAACGCCATGGTGGGCTGTAGTGGTGGGAACATTTGTGGCGGTTGTCATAGGAAAACAGATCTTTGGTGGTATAGGCTGTAACCCCCTCAATCCGGCCCTGGTGGCGATAGCCATATTGATGCTCTCCTGGAAGAGCCTGCTGGATTTTAATAGCGCCCTCGTAAACTATGAGTTCAGTTTTAGCATGGTGTACCCGCTGGCCGCGATTAAGGGTTTTGGGACGTCAGCCGTTTCAGATTACAGTACGGCCGGACTACTCATGGGTCAGCAACCCGGCGGTATAGGGACGACCTTCGGACTTGGTTTAATTATTGGCGGGCTGTATTTAATGCTGCGCGGTCATATTCGGTGGGAGATATCCCTGTCGTTTCTTGCATCTGTTTTTGTGACCGCTCTTCTCTTTAATCTTTCCGACCCTGACAAATATGCAAACCCCGTATTTCATTTATTGACCGGCTATACCTTGATCGGCGCATTCTTCCTTGCTACTGAGGACTCATCTTCACCTGTCAACTTTGTTCCAATGCTGCTTTACGGGGCTTTTGCCGGTATTTTGACGGTCCTCATCCGCAATATAGGGGCCTTTGTGGATGGCGTAGTGTTTGCCATTCTCATGGTGAATGTGGCCAACCCACTTTTAGACAAGATCAGACCAAAAGCAATGGGAAAGGGAATCAAGCATGCGTGAAATGATAAGACTCCTTGTGGTTGTTGCCGTTTTCAGTGCTGTTTCAGGAGGACTGCTGGCAGCTATTCAAAGTGGAACCAAGGACCGGATTGAGTATCAGCAACTAAAATTTGTCAAGGGTCCGACTATTCAACAGATCCTGGAAGGTTCTTCTAATGATCCCCTTGTTGACCGTTTCAAGCTGCCCGATGGGAAAGAAGAGAGAAGTTTTTTCGTGGGTGTATTTGACGGTAAGGCAAATATCGTTGCCCTTGAAGCCTTTGGAAAGGGTTTTGGCGGTGACATCGGCGTTATAGTTGCTGTTAACGTGGAAAATGATGAAATCGTTGGAATAGGGGTCACAACCCATAGTGAGACGCCCGGCGTGGGATCAAGGGCAAAGACCGATCCCTCCTTAAGTGAGCAATTCAAGGGTCTACCCATTAAAGAGCCTTTCAAGGTAAAGTCAGATGGCGGACAGATTGATGCCATTAGTGGGGCCACTGTTTCATCGCGTGGCGTGTGTAGCGCTGTTGTTGATTCAGCGGAAATATACATGCGGCTGAAAAAAGATATCATAGAAAAATTAAAAGCATTCAAGACATAGGGAGACGATGTTTTATGGCAAAGAGCGCTGTTCAGGAATTTACCAAGGGGCTGTGGGCTGAAGTCCCTCCGTTTCGTCTTGTCCTCGGGTTGTGCCCGACCCTGGCAGTAACGAAGACTCTGGAAAACGGTGTTGGAATGGGAGTAGCAACAACTTTTGTCCTGGTGGGCTCCAATGTACTCATATCACTGCTCAGGGATGTGATTCCCAAACAGGTGAGGATCGCCTGCTATATCGTTGTTATCGCCACCTTTGTCACCGTGGTTGAACTGGTGATGCAGGCGTTTGCCTACCCACTGTTTCTGAAGCTGGGGATTTTTATACCCCTTATTGTGGTAAACTGTATTGTCCTTGGCCGTGCAGAAGCCTTTGCCGCTAAAAACGGCGTCGTCGCTTCTCTTGCGGATGGCCTGGGAATGGGGGTTGGGTTTACTCTATCCTTGGCAGCTCTATCAATTTTCAGGGAAATTTTTGGAAGCGGGACTTTAACCTTACCTTTTATAAGTACAGTTTTACCTGTGTTTGGCCCTTCCTTTGAGCCTTTTGGCTTTTTAGTGGAAGCGCCAGGGGCCTTTTTATGCTTGGGGCTTATGCTCTGTATAATGAACATGCTTGGTAAAAAATAGAGAAGGAGAAAATAGATGGGTGATTACTTTCTGCTGGCAATAAGTTGCATCTTTGTCAACAACATCCTCCTCATGCAGTATCTGGGAAACTGTCCCTTCTTAGGGGTGTCCAAGAAAATGGAGACGGCCACAGGAATGGCCATGGCGGTTGTCTTTGTGCTGGTCCTGGCAGGGGCCATAACCTGGATTACCAATAACCTGGTACTTAAACCATTCGGGTTTGAATACCTAAGGACCCTGGCCTTTATTCTGGTGATTGCATCACTCGTGCAATTTGTTGAATTGTTTCTCAAAAAGAGCATACCCGCACTTTATGCCGGTCTTGGAATATTTTTACCGCTGATCACAACAAACTGTGCGGTTATGGGTGTGTGCCTTATCAATATCAAGGAAGAGTACACGTTTGTACAGGCTCTGGTTTCGTCTTTTACCTATGCAATCGGCTTTGGATTGGCGCTGATCCTGTTTGCGGGTGTTCGTGAGCGGATCCTTTTGGCAAGGGTACCAAAACCTTTACAGGATACCTCTATCGGTCTTGTAGGTGCAGGAATGATGTCTCTTGCCTTCTTCGCATTTAAGGGAATGGCCTAGTGCCCCGTCTCAAAAGGTTAGTGCCGTAAAATGGCAACATGAAATATTCATATAAATTCATACGTTTCACACATCTGTGGGGAACGGGGAAATACGAAATTCGAATATCGAAACTCTAAACAAATTCTAATGACAAAAACATCAATGACTAAAACGGAAAACGATAGTACAGGTCCTCTTTTGTTTAGAATTTAGAGCATTTGGATTTTGATATTGTTTCGGATTTCGGATTTCGATATTCGGATTTTCCCAACGGTCGATGCATTTCGGCCCTACTGAAGCACTATTAAATTGCAAAAATCGAATGCATTACTTTTGAGATACTGAACTAGGAGGGAAAAATGTTAGGCGGTATTTTGGTCATGGGAGGGCTGGGGGTGTTTGTCGGTGTGGGACTGGCTTTAGCGTCCAAGATATTTTATGTTTACGTGGACCCTAAAATTGAGGCCGTGGATGAAGCCTTGCCAGGAGCCAATTGTGGTGGATGTGGTTATCCTGGGTGCACAGCAAATGCCGTGGCCATTGTTGAAGGAAAATCCTCCCCCTCCTCATGTGTGGCCGCACCGGCGGAAACAGCAGAAGAAATAGCCGGGATCATGGGAGTAAAAGTTGAAGCCAGGGAGCCTGACATAGCAAAGCCGGGATGCACCTATGGTGTTCAGCATGCTGATGTCAAATATATATATAATGGAATATATGATTGCAGGGCGGCTGTCCTGTTAAATGGCGGCACAAAAGTCTGTCCCATCGGATGTCTGGGCCTGGGGACCTGTGTAAGGGCCTGCCTCTTTGGCGCCCTGTCCATGGGGCCCGATAATCTGCCCGTGGTTGATCCGAACCTTTGTACCGGCTGCGGAGCCTGCGAGCGCGTTTGTCCAAAACACATTATTACGCTTTCTTCCTATACAAGGCGTATTCAGGCAGAACACACCACGGATGAATGCACGGCCCCCTGCCAGAGGGCGTGCCCTGCCGGGATTGATATTCCAGGCTATATTTATGAGATTGCAGAGGGAAATTATGTAGAGGCTGTTCGCATCATCAAGGAAACAAATCCGTTTCCTGCGGTGTGCGGGCGGATTTGTGTGCACCCCTGCGAATATGAATGCCGTCGCAACCTGGCGGACGAACCTGTGGCAATCAATCACCTGAAACGCTTTGCTTCAGACTACGAGAGGGCTTCAGGGCAGCGGGTCCAGATACCGAGGGCTCCGGAAACCGGAAAACGCGTCGGCGTAGTAGGCGGCGGTGCTGAGGGGTTGACCGCAGCTTATCTATTGAACCGTCTTGGCCATGATATTATTGCTTATGAGGGCTCATCCCAATTAGGTGGCATACTCCGCATAGGGCTTCCTGAAAACCGTCTTCCCAGGGATGTTCTGGACTGGGAAATTGATGGCATTTTGAATGCCGGGATTGAGGCAGTTACCAATCATAAGCTTGGCCAGGACTTTACTATTGAATCATTGCTCAAAGAGGGCTTTTCGGCTGTTTTCGTAGCAACAGGGGGATGGGACACACAACTGGCTGAAAGAAACCGGGGTGAAATCCCCAGGCCCTTACCCGGTGTACAACTCCTCATTGATTTCATCATGGCCCAAAGGGCAGGAAATACACCTTCCACAGGAAAACAATTGATGATATTGGGTGGCGGCAATGCTGCATTCGAAGCCGCTGCCACAGCCATCAAGGAGGGGGCAAACAACGTGAATGTTGTCTTTCGAATCCCCCGGGATCATGCTTCGTTCTCCGGAGAAGATATAAAGAAGGCTGAGGCCCAGGGCATCCATTTCTATTTCCAGAGCGCTGTGACAAGGATGATCGGAGAGGGCGACCAGCTCACTCACGTGGAGATCGCCAGAGTTTCAGAAGACGGTAAAGAGGAAGGTGAAAGGGAACTTGTTCCGGTGGACACACTGCTAACCGGTGCCGGACGCTTCCCCGAACTCATCTATGTCCCCCACAGGGAAGAAGGTGAAGGTGAAGATGAAGAAGCGGACCTGAAGGACCCGATCCAGTGGGAGACCCTTTTCCCCTATCCGAGCCCTTTTGCAAAGGAAGATATCGGCATCTTTCGACCGGGAGAAGTGACAAGCGATTATAAAGCGGTGGTGGAAGCTATTGGTTCCGGCAGAAGAGCAACAAGCTCGATCCAACATTTTTTCTCCGGTGAACCTCTTGAAGCGCCGGCTAACATGATTCGAACACATACCCGGGTCTTAAGCCTGGATCAGTTGGAACCGGTTTCAGAAGCTCCCCGGGAGAGGATGCCTGAGCTCCCCCAGGAAGATCGGATTTTAGACCCTTCAGCGGAAATCGCCCTGGGATATTCGGAAGAGCAGGCACTTATAGAGGCAAAACGCTGTCTGCAGTGTGGTCTTATCTGCTACCGTCAGGTTGGGGGGGCTTTGCACTGAACAGGATTTTCGTCATTCGAGGTTGATAATTGCGCCTGGCCTGGGCACCCCGATCCACCCACTTCAGCACACAAAAAGCGATCCCCATAGCAAAACCACCACATACTATGGGTGTGAGAGTGGGCTGTAAGTTAAAAGACTGTGCCAGCACGCTCCCTCCTAATGCCCCGGCTACCAGTGCCAGGATCGGAACAAAATAAACAAGAAAAGAGAGTTTTAACAGGGAGCCTTCAGGCACGCTGATCTCCACATGATCATTTACCTTTGCCTGAAGATCATTGGTCACCTCAATGAGCATTGCCTTGCCTTCAGAGACCTGGCACGCACCGCGAGATTCACAGTGAGCGCAGGCCGAACTTTTCTGAATACGAACCACGGCATTGCTGTGTGATATTTTTTCAATCACACCTTCTTCCGTGACCATATAAGCTCCTTGTCTCGATACCAGTGTACTGTATTACATATTGATGAGTCAGGATGCAATTTAGGTTTGACCTCATTTTATAATAAACATCAATATCCACAATGACAAGTGCTTGTCAACACCAGACGAAAATGAAACAAGAATTCAAGGTTCCTGCCGCTGAAATAGAACAAAGAATCAGCAGGATTCAGACAGAACTGCAAGAAAAGGAGATCGATGGGCTTTTCATAGTCCAGAGGGTGGACCTGTTCTATTTCTCCGGGACAGCTCAAAACGGCTTTCTCTATATACCTGCTGAAGGA
>JBDRPB010000022.1:0-6244 GCA_043809485.1 Pseudomonadota bacterium
CCCGAAAATGTGCTAAGCCAAATGCTGGCCTTTGGTTACAAATATAACCTAAAAGCTGTTGAAATGGCCAATTTCGTAAACATAACCAGGGAGGCAAAAGAAGAAAATCTCCCTATAGGCCCTCTTGTGAGCAAAATGGAAGAGGGGCTTGGAAAACGTATCCATGCTGGGATTATTGAGCGAGTCCTTAGGCAACAACTTTCCCAATACCGCTTCGCTCGCAGGGTTGTTCATAAGACAATGAATCGATGGAGTATACCTACACAAAGTCTGGAATCAGGGGAACTGGTAAGGCTGAGTAAAACTCTGTCAATGGGGATTTCAAGGCAGGAAATGGAAGGATTCTTTGCACGTGCCCCTCAAGCACCGATCGCGGAAATCGTAAATGCACTCGAATTAATGGCCGCCCTCAAGCAGTCCCATCTGCAAACAGAAATGTCAGAGGAAATTGTCTTCACCGGTCTTAAAAAAGGCTTTTTTTCAAAAACCGCATGGAACCTGCCATTGATGGTCAGTGCTGCGAAAAGCAAAAAAGTACCCGACGAAAAGATCAAGGCTGCCGCTATTGAGGTGGTAAGCGGGAAAAAAAGCGTCCTTAAGGCACACGCTGAGCTTGGCCTTGATCCCCGCGATTTGGTGCGCGGGCCTCAGTTTTCGGGTTCTCCTTCAGAAAGCACTGGCAAAGGAGAAGGAACAGGCCACGGAGCAGGCGATTCAGATGGAATGGGCAGCGGGAGTGGAGATGCCGACGGAATGGGCGGTGGCTCAGGCGGATCGGGCGGATCGGGCGGTGGAGGAGGCAGTCATTAAAACTATTCTTAACAAGGTAGTATTGTAAGTATTTCCTGTTAAGATGCATAAATGGGTTATTGATAAAAATCTATTTGACAAGTGATAGGTATTATTTTATCTTTCAATGGAAAATGATTCTCTATTAATATTGAATATCTAAATCCAGCTAAAAGCGCTTGGCTGGGGGAAATCTCCACTCCGAGCTGGACACAAGGCCATGGCAGATCCTAAAACTCGCCTCAATCAGATGGTTACTAAGTTAAGAGAACAAGACTATCGGATCACCCCGCAGCGGTTTGCCGTGCTCAAGATTCTCGCCGGTAACAAGGGGCATCCCGGCGTGGAACAGATCTATGAACAAGTAAGGAAGGATTTTCCTACGACAAGTTTAGCTACTGTTTACAAAACGTTAACGCTTATGAAGGAGATAGGGGAGGTATTGGAAATCGGCTTCGCCGAAGGCAGCAACCGCTATGATGGAAATAAACCATACCCTCACCCGCATTTGATTTGTGTTAAATGCAAGGAAATTATTGATCCAGACCTTGCCACCTTAAGCGATATGACCAAAGAATTGCAACAAGATACAGGTTTTCGTATTTTAAACCACCGTCTTGATTTTTTTGGCATCTGTCCCGGCTGCCAGGAGAAAAAGTAGGTTTACATTGGTAAATTTTTTTGGCCCTTAATAAATAATTATTAATTAATATTTTTTATTTGAAAATAATAATTTGAGCCCGTTTAGAGGCCTTTATCAAAATTTGAGTCACAAAGCTTAAGCATAACATTTTAAAAGGAGGTATTTGACATGGGGAAAGCAAAAAACAAGGAAATGAAAGCCAGGAAAAGAAAAACATTAACCACGGCCTTTGGAATCCCGGTGGGTGACGATCAGAACAGCCAAACAGCCGGCGAGCGCGGGCCTGTTCTTATGCAGGACGTTCACCTTCTGGAGAAGCTGGCCCACTTCGACCGTGAGCGTATACCCGAACGTGTAGTGCATGCGAAAGGTGCAGGCGCGGGCGGTTACTTCGAAGTCACAGCGGATGTGACCAAATACACAAAGGCCAAGTTCCTTTCAGAAATCGGCAAGCGCACCGAGGTCTTCGCGCGCTTTTCCACCGTGGGCGGCGAAAAAGGCTCGGCCGACGCCGCGCGCGACCCCCGCGGATTCGCTGTGAAGTTTTACACCGAAGAGGGGAACTACGACTTGACAGGGAACAATACGCCCGTGTTTTTCATCCGTGATCCACTCAAGTTCCCAGACTTCATCCATACCCAGAAACGCCACCCGGCCACCAACTGTCCGGCCCCGGACATGTTCTGGGATTTCCTTTCCCTCACACCGGAATCAATACACCAAGTCACTATCCTGTTTTCTGACCGGGGTACGCCTGCCAGTTACCGCAACATGAACGGCTACTCCAGCCACACCTTCAAGTGGTACAACGAAAAGGGCGAGTACTTCTGGGTACAGTATCATTTCAAAACCGATCAAGGCATAAAAAATCTAACGCGAGAAGAGGCGGCGCGCATCTCAGGTGAGGACTCTAATCACGCCACCCGAGACCTGTATGAGGCCATCGAGCGAGGTGATTACCCGTCCTGGACCCTTGAAATGCAGATCCTGAAACCGGAACAGGCAAAAGATTTCCGCTGGGATATCTTTGATATCACCAAGGTCTGGCCCCATGGCGAAGTCCCACCCATAAAAATCGGCAAGTTGGTACTGAACCGCAACCCAGTCAATTACTTTGCAGAGGTAGAGCAGGCCGCCTTCTCTCCGGGGAACCTGGTACCAGGTATCGCCGCCTCGCCAGATAAGATGCTGCAGGCCCGACTTTTTTCCTATCATGACACCCATATTCACCGTTTGGGCCCAAATTATCACATGCTGCCGGTGAACGCGCCCAAGAACGCACCTGAGAACAATTACCAGCGTGATGGCTTTATGCGTTTTGACGTCAACGGTGGTGGTGGACCCAACTACTGGCCCAATAGCTTTGGCGGACCGGGACCGGATCCGACAGCAAGTGAGCCTCCCTTTGAGGTCTCCGGGTATGCAGCCCGTCATCCTTATACCCACCCCAACGATGATTTCGTGCAGGCCGGTAATTTGTATCGCGACGTTATGACGGATCAAGACCGCAAAAACCTGTTGGGCAATATTGTAGACCATCTTTCAGGCGCCCCAAAGCGCATTCAGTTACGACAGACAGCTATCTTTTTCAAAGCCGACCCCGATTACGGCCGCCGCGTGGCAGAGGGTCTTGAGTTGGACGTGAAAGGAGTGGAACGTCTGGCAGAGATGTCCCAGGACGAACGGACCAGGGCAACCTGGGAATAAACTTACGGGGAGAAAGCTGAACATCTATGGTAAGTTGGACAAGAAACAGATATGGAAAAATATTGCGAGGAGAGATTTAAAGCACACCGTCGTCTGGCGGAGAAAATTGCTCCGTTGATGGAGATCAACGACATCCTCGAAAAGATAAGGGATGAGCTACGGGAGACGATTTCCTCCGCCATGGAGGCTCGGATCCTGCTGCTTGACCCCGACGCCAAAAAGTATACCCGCCCCCTTCAATGTATCCTTTATGACAGACCAGTCAATTGTCTTTCCTGCAAAAGGAGCCGTCCGGTCATTCAAAAGGCCATGGAAAAGAGAAAGGCGGTGGTCGTTCCTCAAGGCGATCCCATTGAGCGGAAGGACGGCTCCCTGGTTGAAATCGGACCGGAGGCAGCAGTGCCTGCGTTTGTTGGTGATGAAATCCTGGTGGTGCTGAGTGTGGTTGGAAGACCCGGAACGCGGTTTACCCCCAAAGATTTTTTCTTGCTCGAAGATTTTGCCAAAACCGCGCGAAACGCAATTTTGAAGGCAAAGAAGTACTGGGAGATGAGCGAAGAAAAATTAAGGATCAACAAGAGGCTGACGAATCTTTCAAATTTTGTGCCCAGGACAGTATTAGATATCGTCGAAAAGAACCCGGAGCTCCTGAGTGAAGAGAAAGACAAAAAAGAAGTGAGCGTTCTGTTTCTCGACCTGGAAGGCTACACCCATCTCAGCGCCACCCTGCCGGAGGCCCAAGTCAACGAGATCGTTTAAAGGATGTTTTCCAGGTTTGTCGATCCCATCCATCGCTCGCATGGCGATATCAACGAAACGGCCGGTGATGGCCTGATGGTCATTTTTAAAGAAGGCGATATGAAAACCAACGCCGTTAATTCTGTCAAGGCCTCCTTTGATATTTACGACAGAAACCGCGAGTTTAATAAAGAGCTGGCTTTCCATATCAACCCAATCAAGGTCAATATGGGAATTAACTCCGGCACTGCCCTGGTGGGAATGACCCGATTCAGAGGCTCTGCAGGGACACGGATGACCTATACGGCCAGTGGACCCGTGACGAATTTGGCTGCACGCCTGGCCGATTATGCCACAGGAGGCGATATCCTGGTCGGAGAGGAAACCAGACGATTAATTGAGGGGTTATGGCCGATGTATGATCGTGGGATAGCTACACTAAAGGGCATAGAAAAACCTATGAGAATCTATTCGCTTCTCAAAAAGGAGTAAACTAAGTAGTGTCTGAACGGAAACCGTCTATCCGCTGTTTTCGTTCAGACACCAACTATCAAATTTCAGCTTTAAACTGTATTTTTTGATTACGAAACATTGGTTCAATAATTTTGTGAACACCATGTCCAGGATTAGGTTCCTTATGTATTCTAATCAATTGGTATTTTGATAAAAGATTTAGATCCCTGTTAAGACTCACAGATGTACGATTCATTTCATTTACGAGATCTGTAAAAACGATTCTTTTCTTTCCACGTATATATTTGACCAACTTGGTCCTTTCAGGCTTGAGCAAATTCATTAGGTCTTTTGACTCAACCCATATCGTTTTTTTCCTGGTTACTTTTTTCCCCTCATCAATTTCTTTTGCCGTTTCTTTTGCTGAAGCAAAAAAATCTGATATGCTCCCTTTTTTAATTTCAATAGTCATTTTATGAACTCCTTTATTTCCTTTTCAAATCGTTCAACCAAATCTTGATAGATGGTAAAATTTTCAACCGGCGTAATTTGGCCCAAATAGTGTTTGTGATGATAGTTATGGGTATTGTCGTAGCCAAGAACCCTACCATTATCATCCGCATAAATGAGATGGTTGATATACACTATGCTGTATTTTACTATTTTTCCGTCTATATCTTCCCACGCCTCAATTTTGATCAAACCTCCTCCACGCTTTTCTGCAATGGGAAACAGTTCACTTACAACTTTTTGAAATGGTTTTTTCTTTTTGCCTTTCCCTTTTACCATAAAATTATTTTATCAGGTGTTTAAACAATTGTAAAGCTGATTATATATAATTATAAAGCGTCCTTAAAAATCTAAGTAAATCAATCAACCAAGTGATAATTATGGTCCGTTCAATGGCCTCGCCCGTCTCCACGGCATACCCGACGCGTGAAACACTGATTCCCAGCCCCCGTGTCCGATAAGTGGCTATATGCCGGAGGTCACGTCTTCAGCGTGATGGACCCCCAATATCAAGAGGTTTACCCTCAGGCGGGAAGGTTGACTTCGGCCTGACACACAAGACCGAATCACCTATAGTTTGGCCTCAAAAAAGAGGCTTCTTATCACATATCACACACACATTGTGACCAAATAAGCCCTTCCTTCGTATATTAGATAAACAATGAAAGAAAGGAGATTTATGATGAAAAAAGTTAGCATTATATCAATGGTTTTTGCGGTTTCCCTGTTATTAGGGGTTAGCTCTGCAAACGCTGCTTTGGCTTTCGAGAGTTCTAACCAGGATAACGTCATCCTTCTCGCTCGAGGCGGTGGTGGCTCTGGTGTTGGAGCAGGACCAGGCGAAGGCCTGGGGGCAGGACCAGGACCAGGTTATGGACCAGGGCCGGGTTATGGACCAGGGCCGGGTTATGGACCAGGGCCAGGTTATGGACCAGGACCGGGTTATGGACCAGGACCAGGTTATGGACCAGGGCCAGGTTATGGACCAGGGCCGGGTTATGGACCAGAACCGGATGATGGCACAGGTTAGGGATCGCACTTAGTTAAAACTTCAGCTTTCACCAAATCAAATTATTAGAAAGGGGCCAATACGGCCCCTTTTTCATTACCAATAAACCAGCATCTCTTTTTCCCCGCCCATTATCCTTTCAACTAAGTAAACGTATTCTTAGATACGGTATCGTATTATAATTGGATAATTTATAATCACCGCTGAGACGCAGAGATCGCAGAGGATTTGTTTCTTTTTTGTTTTCCGCTGAGAGGGCGGAAAGCAAAAACATGCATCCCTGTGGGATAAAGAAATAACTACCTGAATTTCAATATAATATTACTATTACAAAGCTTGAGCTATTTTCTTTTGCCGTTTCTTAATCCCGTCAGATTCTGCGGGGCCCCTCAATG
>JBDRPB010000023.1:0-8750 GCA_043809485.1 Pseudomonadota bacterium
CAGAACAAGATTAAGAATTAAGGCGTGGATTTTTATAGACATGAGAGCAAAACAGAACAGGGAGGATGGTGAATGACACAACAGAAAAGAATGGGCCCGGAAATATTGTCCATGGTGCTTGATACTATTGCCAAGCTGGAAAGAGAGAAACTCTCTCTTGAAACCAAATTGGAAATGGACCAAAAGGGTGAATTTCCCGAGGAGCTTATTCGGTTTATGTTAGGGCCTGAAATTGCGCTTCATCTTATTTTTATCCCTGAAGAGTACGGGGGACTTGGTGCCTGCCCGTCAGAAATTGCCATGGTATCCGAAAGAATGGCAAAAATGGACCTTGCCATAGCCACTTCTTTTTTGGCCATATGTCTGGGCATGGATCCGCTCCGGGTAGGTGCCACAACTGAACAAAAGGAGAAATACATTACAAAGATAGCAGAGGAAGGACTTGTTGTAGCCTATGGAGTCACTGAGCCTGAGGCTGGATCTAATGTCCAGGCCCTGAAGACAAAGGCAGAGCGCGTGCTGGATGATGCGGGTCAAATAAAGGGATACAAACTAAACGGGCAAAAGCAGTTTATCACAAACGGCGGTGTAGCAGATCTTTATACGATTCTTGCGGATACGCCTGAAGGACCTTCTTTTTTTATTGTGGAGTCAGGGGCCAAAGGATTAGTCCCGGGGAAACACGAGGACAAACATGGCATCCGGGCCTCTGATACCTGCCCGCTGACCTTAGAGGACCTTTTCGTCCCTGTGGAGAATCTCATAGGAGGTGTTGAAGGACGGGGGTTAAAGGAGGCCAATAAGGTTTTCGGATTTACCAGGTTGATGGTTGCCACATTCGGCCTGGGCGGAGGCATGGCATCGCTTGAAAGGGTCATTAAATATTCCAAAGAAAGGGTGCAATTCGGAACGACCCTATCAGAAAAGCAGGGTTATACACATAAATTACTGGTTCCGCATGCTGTGGAGCTTGAAGGGGCCAGGGCCCATATAGAAGAAGTAGCCCACAGGCTTGATGATGGTGAAGAGGACCTTCAGGTGGAGGGTTCTATTGCAAAATATTTTGCTACAGAAGCCGGTGATGCCATGGCCAATGATGGCATCCAGGCCTTTGGCGGATATGGCTACATACGGGAATACGAGGTGGAGAAGATCAAGAGGGACGTCAAAATCCTTCCTATTTACGAAGGGACCAGCGAGATACAGAGAAGTATCATCGCCATGTTCCGAATGAGAGAAACGGTTCGTTCTAAAGGCGGCTTCTACCAGGAAATGGCTGACGGTCTGGACAAGCTACCAGAGGAATGCGCCGGACCTCTTTTGGCCCGGACAATTAGAGCAATGAATGAAGTGATTCTGGGGGCCCGTAAATATAAGTTGACCAAATCTCAATACGTGATGTTCCTGCTTGCTGATATGATGACATGGTGCGAGGTGGGGGGAGCGTTCTGCCATAAGGCGGCTTTGTATACAGGAGATGGGAGCCGATCTCGTGAATTCATGAATGCCGCAGCAAGGCTTTTTGCAAGAGATGCTGTTGAAAGGGTTTATCTGAATGGTCTCAAGATCATCTATGGTTGTAATCAAACCATTGATGAAGTAGGAGAGGCGCTGAGTGCCCTTAATATGGCCTTGGCTATGAATGGCAAACTCAATGACATGAACCTGGTTTCCTCGGAACTGGTCAAATAGAAGAAATAATTAAAGTGTCTAAAATGCCTAAAATTGTTGAATGGCCGGATAAAGGAGACTTCGGGTGTTTATGCCTAAGAATAAGGTAAGCTCACTTCCCACTGGCCTATGAGCAAGGACAAAAAGTTCTATCGAAGGCCTGCAAAAACCCGGTCGAGCAGGAAAAGGCACGACAGAGTCAAGGCGTATGTGCGTTCAAGTCCGCACAGGCAGGCCCATTATGGAAAACCCAGGATAGACCCTGAATTAGGGTCAATTTTCCGCAAAATAGGCGTACCGGAACCTGAGCCTTTCAGGGCAGATCCATTTCAGCGGGAAGCACTGGAACTGATTAAGGACTATGACGTCCTCGTCAGCGCCGCAACAGGCTCTGGAAAAACCTGGATTGCCTCCCAGGCAATCCAATCATGTCTTGCCGAAGGCCTGAGCGTTTGGTACGCGTCACCCCTCAAGGCCCTTTCCAATTCCATATATCAGGAATTCTGTCATGAATTTGGGCCTTCCAATTGTGGCATCCTGACTGGTGATCGCAAGGAGAATGCCCGAGCGCCCGTCATTGTGGGTACAACGGAGATTCTTCGGAACCAGCTCTATGATGCCATGCATGAAGGAACCGGTATACGTGCGGATCTCGTGATCCTGGATGAAGCCCACTATCTGAGCGATCCTGACAGAGGCGTTGTCTGGGAAGAGGTACTTATCTATCTTCCATCAAGTGTCAGACTCTTACTGCTTTCAGCCACTGTATCCAATGCAGAAGAGGTTTGTGAGTGGCTGCGGGAGATTCGTGGGACCCCAAATCGCGTAGTACGCTCGGAAGAGCGACCCGTTCCTCTGGAAATGCTTTTTCTTTTCAATGAGGGCCTTATTGTTCCTTTAACTGGCAAAAAAGGCCTGGGCCCCAAGGTCAAAAAATTTCTAACCTCCAGGGGAGGTGGGTGGAGGCGGTGGGAAAGACCAGATTACGGTAGGATTATCAGACAATTACGAGAACTGGATCTGTTGCCGGCGATCTTTTTTTTAAAGTCAAGATCGGACTGTGACCGGGCCATTTTCACCTGCCTCCAATCAGATATTGAGCCCAGGATAAATGCGTCACTCAAACAAGCTGTAAGCGCATTTTTGAGGGATTTCCCTCACCTTGAGGGACATCGCCAGATTGGACCGCTTCTGGAATCCAGGGTTGGCTCCCATCATGGGGGACAACTTCCTTACTGGAAGGCTCTCATTGAAAAGATGATGAGCAAGGGGTATCTGGAGGCTATTTTTTCTACATCCACAGTGGCAGCCGGGGTGAATTTTCCTGCCAGGACCGTTGTTCTTGTGCAAAGCGACCGTTACAATGGACGCGAATTCGCTGATCTGACGGCAACGGACTTTCATCAAATGGTCGGACGGGCAGGTAGGAGGGGAAAGGATCGGATCGGGTTTGGGGTTGTGATTCCAGGTCTTCACCAAGACCCGCAACTCCTTAGTGAACTGAATAATGCGCCTCCCGAGCCACTTGTGAGCCGGATTCATATCAATTTTTCCATGACCCTGAATTTGCTTCTGTCTCATACCCCACTGGAGGTAAGGGACCTTATTGGTCTTTCATTTGCTTCCTTCCAGGAGAGAAAAACCGGGCCGTTTGTCAAGAGACGCTGGGATGAGCTGATATCAAAGCTAAAAAACATCCTTTCAGTAGGCAAATGCGATACGGCCGATCCTTACGAGATCCAGGAAAACATCCAGAAAAGACTGGAATTGAAGAAGGAAGCCAGGCAGCTCAGCCGGAGCATTCGCTATGAACGTTTGATAAACACATACAGGGAATATCTTAAACCTGGGAGGCTCTTTCTTCATAAGAACGGTAGCACCTATATGGTCGTTCGTACTTTAACGGATCATGGGAAATTTATCTGTGTATCCCGTAACATCAGAAAGACTGCTGGAACAAGGAAACATCAGTTCAGTCTAAAAAGGATAGACATCAATCAAATAAAGGCCATATATGATTATCATGTTGAACTTTCTGAGGGTTATCCAATGGAGAGCCTGGACCGCTTATTCGATACAATTGGGCTGGCACATCTGGAAATCCTTAATGTCAAAAACTCTGATCAGGATACAGGTACAGGTGGTGAAAAATTAGACGAGATAAAGGAGCAGCTTGGCACGATTCCGTGCGAAACCTGTACCCATGTGAGAACCTGTCATGGGAAAGAGAAGAACCCACTCATGAAATTGCTTCGTGATCTTCAGTCCTTAGGAATGCAAATGGAGGGAATGGGGGGGGGTTATGGCTCAGTTTCAAACGTCATGTGAGGTTTTTGCAGGAAACCGGTTTTGTGGATCAGGCAAACAGATTAACCCCGGACGGCCATTGGGCATCCAAGTTGAGACTGGACCAACCCTTATTGATTGCAGAAGCTATCAGGAGGGGGGCCTTGAATAATGTTTCTCCTGAAATCATGGCAGGAGGATTGGCCCCTTTTGTATGGGATAGAACCCTTGAACTGGAGCCAATGGTCGATGGGGTTTTCGACCTAACTGAGATCAAGGAACAATTTAATAAAATTATTGAACAAATTGAAAATATTAAGGAATTAAAAAATAAACGGGGATTTAAGTCTTCCCCCATTCTTTTCTGGCCTGCTGCTGCCCTTTTCATGTGGGCCAGAAACGTCCCCTGGGAGCAGCTTTTGAACTATGTGCCTGTGAATGAAGGGGACATGGCATCCCTCATTATGAGGACAGCGGATCATCTAAGACAGGTCACCAACTTAAAGGAGACCCACCCGCAACTATCCGCTGTGGCGGCAAACGCCAAAGAACTCATTCTAAGGGAACCGGTTTATATCGACTAAGTTCAGGTCTCGCTATGCCTTAGACCGAATATGAGCGCTGACCTTTGCGAGCCTTTCAAGCACTTTTTTTCTGCCTAAAATTTCCATCACCTCAAAGATGCCCGGGCTTGCTGTCTTACCTGTAAGAGCCACTCTGAGCGGCTGTGCCACTTTTTTGAGCTTGATTTCATTGTCCTCGAGAAAGGCCACGAAAATCTTTTCAAGATCTGCCTGGTTGAATTCAGAGGCTTTTTCAAGTCTGCCATGGATGTCTTCAAGCAATCCCAGGATATCCGGCTTCAGAAATTTGTCATCGGCCTTTTTTTCATAGGTGATTTTCTCCTGAAAATAGAAAAGGGCCCCTTCAGCCATGTCCAACAGGGTTTTGCTTCTTGGCTTTAGTGTGGCAACCGCTTCCTTAACCTTTTGTTGTTCCAGCCCCTTAAAACCGAATTGCTGCAGAAAAGGGATCAGCTCACGCGCGAGAAACTCATCTGAAGAGTTGCGAATATACCAGGCATTCAGGTCCAGAAGCTTATCTGCATTAAAGACACCTGCAGACTTCCCCACGTTTTTGAGTGAGAACTTTTCAATGAGTTCCTCTTTTGTAAACTTTTCCTGGTCTCCATAAGACCATCCTAACCTGGCCAGCGAGTTGAGTAAAGCGTGGGGTAGATAACCCATATCCCTATAGGCAAGGACCGATATGGCCCCATGTCGTTTGCTCAACCTTGTTTTGTCTGGAGCCAGGATCATGGGTACATGGGCGTATTGGGGGATCGGTTCACGCAGGGCTTCGTAGATCAATATTTGGCGGGGCGTGTTGTTCACATGATCATCTCCCCGGATAACATAGGTAATGCCAAGACTGATGTCGTCGGCAACCACGGCCATGTGATATGTTGGACTGCCGTCCGATCGCCTCAGAATAAGATCGTCAAGCTCTTCATTATCAAAACGGACACGCCCTTTAACCAGATCATTAAATTGCGTTATCCCGGTTTGGGGGGTCTTGAGCCTCACCACTGAACCCGGGGCCTGGCCGAGTCCCAAATCACGGCATTTACCATCATATTTGGGCTTAAGTCCTTTGGCCATTGCTGCTTTTCTTCCCTGTTCCAGTTCATCCGGTGAGCAATGACAATGGTAGGCCTGGCCGGTGGAAAGAAGACGTTCTATAAAAGTATTATGAATATCATATCTCTGTGACTGGAAATAGGGCCCTTCATCCCAGTCAAGGCCGAGCCATTCCATGGATTCTATGATGGCCTTTGTAGTTTCATCCGAGGATCTTGCCTTGTCCGTATCCTCGATCCTGAGCACAAATTTTCCGCCTTTTTGCCTGGTAAAAAGCCAGTTAAACAGGGCCGTTCTTGCCCCACCGATATGCAGATAGCCGGTCGGGCTGGGTGGAAACCGTGTCACAATTTTTTTTTGATTCATGGTTTGAGATAACCTCCGGAGGTTATATTTCATCTTTGAAAACCAGGGGGCTCTCCGGCTTGTAGAGCGAAGCCGGAGGGTCGCTATCTGGTAAATGCCTGGAAAATCGTGGGGAGTTTAACACACCGATGTAAAGGAAACAAGAAGGACTTGATGTCAAATGATCTTCGTTATAGTTAGAGGTGACTCAACCCAAAGTTATCTGCTGGTGTTCTGGTGTTGGGTATGTATAATATTAATCATTATGCCCATGTAAAAAGCCCTTTTTACCTTTTTACATGGACTTAGGAATTCAGAGATTACGAATTATTTAAGTATGCAAAAGGACTCGAAATACATAAAGATAGAAGTCGCTGCCTACTCTGGGTATAAGGCAAACGAACGGCCTCTTTATTTCGTGGTGGATCAGCAGAAATTTCAGGTGACTAAGATCCTGGACCGCTGGTGCGGCCAAGACCATGATTATTTCAAGGTCTTAGCCGATGATGGACAAGTATACACGCTCAAATGGGACCGTTATCTGGATGTCTGGTTTATTCTGAACGTCAATCTGTGGTGCTGTAAATCCAGTTATAATTAATTGGCCTGGCATCCAGGGCATCAACTTTAGGATGGAGAAATTCGTCTCGAAGCTTAAGCCAGTTGTAGGCCGGTTTAACTGTTCGAAGTTTGCCGTCCTCAGGGGGCTTGGAATGGATTGTGGGACCATAAGATGCTTCAGAGATCCCTACATAATAACCGTCGGCCGGGTATAGGTAAGTGGACGTGAAGAGGTCGGAATTCATACCTTCACTCTGGGCCAGGGCATTGACTTGTGCTTTGGTTAATTGTATGAGAAAAAATTTCGAAGTCCCTCGCTCGGAATATTTATACATTGCACGTGATTCCGAACTGGAGACAAATACGGATGAAATGTGATCCAATTTTCTAAGAAGCTGGGCAGCAATGAGCCCGGCAGTCCGTCTTCCACCAACACTGTGATGGCAACCGTAGTATTCAAAGAGCTTATTTTGGAGAATGCGCGCCTCTTTGTCACCATTCTCGTATAAATTATTTTGAATGTACCTGAGCCATTTGGCCAGGTCTTCCGCCGCATCTGCAATGGGCCAGTCAATTTTGACGTGCAGATGTGTCAATGAATATCTATACTTCTTTTTAACAGTGGGGTCCTGTTGAATGAGGAGGGCGTAATCTATATTTATCAGCTTTTCGAGGAATTCCAAAAAACCGGGGCTGTAAAAGTGCCGCAGATTTTGATGAAACCGTTTGTACAAAGAGAAATTGGCAAGGTATTCAAGGTTTTTTTTAATAACGGTATTTTCAGGAAAAAAGCGGATATAATTTTTTATTTGGGGGCTGACGATGCCTTCGCAAAAAATAACAATAAACGTGTTGAACAGATCTGATTCCTTTTCAAATTTCTTCGATTTGGGTTTAAGCTCACTCTTGTCGAGAAAGTTGTATTCGACCTTGTTCTCCTGATAATTGTAAAAGGAATCAATAAGGGAAACTTTCATCAATCGGCGTTCGAGGGTGTCTCTTAAAACCTCATATAGTGAACGCCTCAGTTTTTCGTAGTAATTTAATCGTTCTCTATATCTCCACATAGGCAAATAGGTGTATCGGGAACTCTAAAGTGTCGTGGGCTTTCTAAATTGAGATTAGGCAGCTTCCTGGTACAATTATTATAGAATTATAATAGAAAAAGGCCGTAACTGTCAATAAAAAAAGAAAAATTCCGCAACTTAAGTTTACTGAATTAAAGCCTTTTCTTCTCTTTGTTCGGGCACTGAGTGGATTAATTTCTTGACAAAAGGCAGGTGTGATATATATATGCCATCTTAACTTATTAAAAGCATAACCAGTTTCCATTGCTGTTTAACAGGTTCGTTTTCAATGAACATTGACATAAGAACCATTTCCCGTGGTCCCCGGGACTTCGATTATACACTTGAACCAGGCTGGTGGGGGCATGAAGAGGGAGATGGTCAGGTTCTGGGGCTGGCTGGTCCTCTGAATGTTCATATAAGTGTCTCCAGGGCGGGTACCAAATACCTGGTGGATGGTCATTTGGCAGGGCGGATCATGATTCGGTGTGATAGGTGCCTTGAGTCCTATCAGCGTGATATAGATGCTGGATTTAGCTTCTTTCTTACAGTTACCCCTTCACTAAGTGGACAAAACGAAATTGAACTATTGGAAGATGATATGTCGGTTGAACTTGTCACGGATAGTGAGATTCGGCTGGATGATATTGTCCGAGAACAAATTTATTTGTCACTGCCCATGAAATGCCTTTGCAGGGAAGACTGTTCCGGGCTGTGCACCTTGTGTGGAACCAACTTGAACATGAAAAAGTGTGAGTGCCTAAGAGAAAAAGGGCATCCCGGTTTTTCAAAACTAAAAAAAGTAAAATTTCAAGGAGAATAAAACTACGTTATGGCTGTACCCAAAAAGAAGAAGTCAAAATCCAAACGAAATATGCGGCGATCCCATGATAGCATTAATATGCCGGGTGTCGCCACTTGCCCACATTGTCATGAGCCTGTATTGCCCCATCACGTTTGCCCCGAGTGCGGGACGTATAAGGGTAAAACCATAGTTGAGACCGAAGAGAGTTAGTATGAACGTCGCTGTGGACGCCATGGGTGGAGATAAAGCTCCGGAAGTGGTGGTACAGGGTGCAATTGAGGTTGCGGATGCCCCGGGGATACATGTTACCCTTGTTGGTGATAGAGAGGCCGTTTCGGATGTGCTCTGTTCATATTCTCCCGCGGATCATATCAC
>JBDRPB010000024.1:0-5867 GCA_043809485.1 Pseudomonadota bacterium
ATACCTTTAGTTTCAAAATCCCCCCTAACCCCCTTTTCAAAGGGGGGAAATATTAAATCCCCCTTTATTAAAGGGAGATTTAGGGGGATTTTCTTGACCGGATTCAATCTGACTTTGACGTTTCCTTGGGGTCATCCGGCAACCATATTGACACCCACCTAATGCTTCCATATACTTACTTGCTATTAAAACAGATCACACAAAGGATATGCTATGGAAAATTCAGGAAAAAAGAAGGAGCGGGTGAAACATATCTTTGAGATACTGGACCCTCTCTATACTCGGGAGAAAACAGCCCTCGAATACAGGACTCCTTTTCAGCTCCTTATTTCAACCATCCTTTCGGCCCAGTGTACCGACAAGCAGGTCAACAGTGTCACCAGGACCTTGTTTAAAAAGTATAAGAAGCCCCAGGACTTTATAAATGCACCCATTGCTGAGCTGGAAGACGATATCCGGCCTACCGGTTTTTTCAGGAACAAGGCAAAATCCATAAAGGGCTGTACTCAAGGGTTGGCGCATCTTTATGGTGGCGAGGTGCCATCCACAATGGAGGAACTGGTCAAACTGCCAGGCGTGGGGCGAAAGACGGCAAATTGCGTCCTGGGTGCCGCATTTGACGTCCCCGGCGTCGTAGTAGATACCCACGTGAAAAGACTTTCCCTCAGATTGGGGCTCACGGTAAACCAGAACCCTGATAAGATCGAAAAGGATATCGAAAAAATGCTTCCAAAAGACAGATGGCGTCGTTTCTCAGACATCCTCATCTATCACGGAAGAGACGTCTGCAAGTCAAGAAAGCCCGACCATGACCGGTGCCCGGTTTTCAACCTGTGCCCGTCAAATTCAATTTGATGTTAAATTAAAGGTGATTGATCACAGGGCACCTCAATACTGGTGATCGGAAGGTAAAAAAATACACCTCAACTCTGGTAACTTTTCAAAAAATTCGGGAAGACAAGAGACCCGCATGGCCCCACGGATACTGGATAGGAGGATATACCCGAACTTTTTGAGAAGTTCCCAACTCTGTGGTGAACTATTACGAATTGTTGCAGTTCAAAGGTCGATCTGAAATTCGGCTAAAACAAAGGTGTGATCCGAGGGTTTTTCCAATGTCCTGGGTTTAGTATCGATCCAGGCTCTGTGCGATTTTTCTGCCAGGGGTGCAGTGGCTAAGATATAGTCAATGCGCCAGCCCATATTTCGCTTAAAGCCATTTGGAATCCTATAATCCCAGAAAGTATAATGGCCCCCATCCGGCTGATGCTTCCGAAAAACATCCACAAAACCCCACTCCAAAAACTCCCTCATGATTGCCTGTTCATCCGGGTGAAAGCAAACACCCCCCCTGAATTTGTCCGGGTCATACACATCTAAATCCTCAAGCACCACGTTGAAGTCTCCCGTAAGCAAGAGTGGTTTACCAGGATCATAAGTTTCTTTGATATACAACATGAGATCCCTGAACCATCGGAGTTTGTATTCGAATTTCTCGGTCCCCACGGCAAATCCCTGAGGTACATAGACGTTAATGACTGGGATATCTCCGATCATGGAACTCATAAAACGGGCATCTTCTTTATTCCCGTTGTAAAGATTCAATTGAGGTTTTTCTGTGGGCAGTTTACTGATGATAGCCACGCCGTTATAAGCCTTCTGTCCCCTGTATAATGCATGGTAGCCAGCTTCATTAAAGGGACCAGCAGGAAAGTCTCTGTCCTGGACCTTGGTCTCCTGCAGGCAAAGGACATCGGGCTGTTCCCGGTCAAGCCATTCCACAATAATGGGGAGCCTGGCTCTGATGGAATTGGTGTTAAAAGTGCTGAACTTCATTATTTGATTTTACTCCCCGGAACAGTCTCGGCGTCTGGAGCTAAAAGATGCACCCCGGACCCGTCTTCTGCGGCGAGCACCATGCCATGGGACTCGACTCCCATCAGCTTGACCGGTTCAAGATTCGCCACGATTATTACCTGCCTCCCCGTAAGCTCTTCTTCGGAATAATAGCCCACCAGGCCGGCCACAACGGTCCTATCTTCGTCCAGGTCCACCGTTAACTTAAGGAGTTTCTTGGATCCGGGTATACCTTCAGCCTTTCTGATGGTTCCAACCCTGATATCCATTTTTTGAAACTCCGCAAAAGAAATGGGTGGTAATTTTTTCTCGGTCATAGATTTTTCCTTATGCTTTGATGGCCTTTCCTGTTTTTTGGTTTCAATGCGGGGAAACAGCGCTGGGGCCTTAGTCAAGACCTTCACGGGCCTTTCTCTACCCCATGCTCGGAGGTCCTTCAGCTTCAAATCTTTGCCCTTTCTGGCAAGGCCCAACTGATCCTGCATCTTTTCGGCAGACTCTGGCATAAAGGGCCATATGAGAGCAGAAATGATCCTGAGCGTTTCAAAGATATAATAAATAACTGTAGAGAGCCGTTGTTTATCCGTTCTGGCCAGTACCCAGGGAGCCATGGTGTCAATGTATTTATTTACATTACCAATCACCTCCCAGATGGCCATCAATGCCTTATGGAAGCCCAGCTCCTCCATTAATTCTTCGTATCTGCAAACAAGGTCAAGGGCTTGCGTTTTTAGCTTTTCATCTTCCTTTTCAGAGGAATATGGCTCAGGCAGCTCTCCCTTGAAATATTTGTGAACCATGGTCAGGCTTCTGCTAACCAGATTACCCAGGTCATTTGCCAGATCAGCATTGATTCTCGCAATCAGGGCATCTTCACTGAACTCGGAATCTAGCCCGAAGACCATGTCACGCAGCAAGAAATATCTGAAAGCATCCAGGCCGTACACATCCTCAAGTTCGAGGGGCCTGACAACATTCCCGATGCTCTTGGACATCTTACCCTGGCTCACATTCCAATATCCATGGACATTGAGATGCTGATACGGCTCGATGCCTGCGGACTTAAGCATACAGGGCCAATAAATGCCGTGGGGTTTCAGGATATCTTTGGCAGTAATGTGCTGAACACAGGGCCAAAATTCCTTAAACAGCTCACCATCTGGATACCCCAGGGCTGAAACATAGTTGATCAAAGCGTCAAACCATACATAGGTAACGAAATTTTCGTCAAAAGGGAGGGTGATTCCCCAGTTAAGCCGTGACTTTGGTCGAGAAATACAAAGGTCTTCCAGGGGCTCCCTTAGAAACGAAAGGACCTCGTTCCTGTATCGCTCCGGCCTGATAAAATCCGGGTGATTGTGAATATGGTCGATCAGCCATTTCTGATATTTGCTCATACGAAAAAAATAGTTTGCTTCGCTGATCACTTCGGGCTCCGTGAGGTGATCCGGGCACTTCCCGTCAACCAGCTCCCGTTCCGTGTAAAAGCGTTCACAACCAACACAATAGAGCCCCTCATAATCACTGAAATAGATATCACCATTTTCCTTCACCCGACTAAGAATCAATTTAACAGTTTCTTTGTGTTGGGGATCCGTGGTGCGAATAAAATAATTATTGCTGATATTCAACCTGGGCCAGAGGTCCCTGAACAGTTGGCTAATCCGGTCCACATAATCCTTTGGGGTCTGGTCGGCTTTTTGGGCGGCGGCAGCAATCTTGTCTCCGTGCTCATCTGTACCGGTAAGGAAAAATGTCTTAGAGCCGAAAAGCATATGAAATCGGTTAAATACATCCGCCACAATCGTTGTATAGGCATGTCCAATGTGAGGTTCAGCGTTAACGTAATATATTGGCGTTGTTACATAGAATTTTCTCGGCACTGGTCTTAATGGTTACTCCTTTTTGATTTTTTTTGTGAAGAGACCCTGCCGCATAAGATCACTGGCCGATATCTCTACCTCGCCCCCGGATTCCAATGCAATGGTAAGGGTTTCTTTTAGAACATTCTGACGGACGATCTTTCCCTCTCCGTCCTTTGTTTGGACTTTTTTGCCGATTTTAGGGAGATCCTTTTTAATCTTCTCATAGTATTCATGCTCATAGGTCAGGCAACACATCAACCTGCCGCACATACCAGATATCTTACTGGGGTTTAAAGAAATGTTCTGTTCTTTGGCCATCTTTATGGTTACAGGGGCGAATTCCTTTAAAAAAGTCGAACAGCATATGGGCCGACCACAAACCCCAAGTGCCCCTATCATCTTGGCCTGGTGGCGTACACCGATCTGCCTCATTTCTATCCTGGTCCGAAATTCCCCCACAAGGTCCTTTACCAATTGCCGGAAATCCACCCTCCCGTCCGACGTGAAATAGACAACAATCCTGCTTCCGTCAAATCGTTTTTCAACAGAAACCAGACGCATTGGCAGAGATCTACCCTTTATCTTTTTTAAACAGAAACAGAAAACATCGTTCTCCTGGATAGAAATCCTCTCGTATTTTTCGATTTCCTCTTTGGTTGCCAGACGAAATATTTTTTTGAGAGGCCGCTTAGGGGTATTCTCCGTTCTGTTTTGTGGCTCAGCGGAGACACAGCCAATAGCCAGACCCTCTGCAGTTATTACCATCACCTTGTCCCCTTTTTTAAGAACAAAGTGTCCGGAATCAAAATCATATACCTTGTCATTACTCTTGAATTGGATTCCTACGATCTTGTTCATTTTAACCTTCCAATCCCTTACCTGCCTTGTTCCACAAGCCGTCTGAGACTCAGGACAGCATGCTCCATTACCAATTTTGTATTTCGCATCCTGCGCAGATCCCTTTGAGATTGATCTACCGCCAAAATGCTATTGATCAAATTTGGTACTTTTAATTTTCCAGCAATATTTTTCAAATTATGGGAAAAATCCACATTGATCATCAGATGCTTGCCTCCACCCACCCTTACAAGCAGCAAGTCCCGATACCAGGTCTCCCATACCGCCAGCATGTCCATCAGGCCTGGTTCCCAGGTCTCAGATGTTTGAAAACCTGTTTTTTTATCCTCCCCTGCACATTCGAGTGCCATTTCGAGCGCCTGTTCCCTGGAAAGGCCTGGGAGCCTTATGAGCCTTTGAAGCCATTCCTGCCGCTTATCAAAAAAATCACCCTCGCACATTTTCAGTGCATGCCCCAAACTTCCTCCCGAGATCCTCGCCAGGACAGCAGCCATTTCCGCGTCCACGCCTTTTTGCTTTACGAGCCAATATGTCATATCATCCACAGGCAGTGGTTGGAAGGGAACTCTCTGACATCGTGAAACAATGGTCGGTAACAGATCCAGGGGCTCTGTAACCTTAAGTATCAGGATATTTCCGGGAGGAGGTTCTTCCAGGGTTTTTAACAAAGAGTTAGCTGCTTCAGTGGTCATTGTTTCTGCCTGATAAAGAACAATCACCCGGTACCTGCCCGAGACTGGCGCAAAGCCGAGTTTTCGGTTCAGGTCTCGTATCTGGTCAATCTTAATATTTTTACCTTCTGGCCTAATGGACAGGAAATCCGGGAAGTTCCCGCTCTTCATTTGGCGACACGAAACACAGTGGCCACATGCATCCCCGTTAACAGGTTCCTGGCAGTTGAGGGCCATTGTGAGGGCCATGGCCGTGGTCGTCTTTCCGATCCCTGGAATCCCGGTGAAAAGATAGGCGTGGGGTATCTTTTCTCTGGCCATTACCTGGGCTAAAAAACTTTTCGCTCTTTCCTGGCCCAATATTTGTGAAAATGACATTAGGAATCCCTCACCTCATCTTTCGGGATATAAATGGTTCAACATGCTTAAATATGATCTCCTCTAATTCGTCCTCTTTCAATGTGCCATCGAAAACTACAAATCGTTCGCGATCCTCCATGGCCATAGTGAGATATCCTTCCCTTACGGCCTCATGAAAAGCCTTTTTCTCCCTTTCAAACCGATCCTGCCCTTCCTGGAATTGGATCTTATTCCGCTTTAAAGCCCTTTCAAGGCC
>JBDRPB010000025.1:0-7826 GCA_043809485.1 Pseudomonadota bacterium
TTCCGGAGAGCATCTTCATCTCCTCAATGGCTTCTTCCTTTGGCCATGCCTTTTTATAAGGTCGTTCAAGGATCAGGGCATCGAATACATCAGCGACGGTTACAATTCGAGCAGCTAATGGGATGGATTCCCCTTTCAATCCGTCTGGGTATCCGCTTCCATCCCAGCGCTCATGGTGGCTGCGTGCGATATCCCTGGCAGGCTGGTAGAAAGGTTTCTTCCCGAGGATTTTCTCTCCTGCAATGCAGTGGGTTTGCATGATCTGCCATTCTTCAGGGTTCAGTGGTCCGGCCTTTTTTAGGATGTGGTCGGGGATGTGTATTTTGCCTATGTCATGCATCATGCTGAAAAAGCTGATCTGCTTCGACTTCCCGGAAGTAAAGCCGAGTCCTATGCAGATATCATGGGTCGATTTACGTATTCTGTGGACATGTTCACCGGTATCATCATCCTTTGCTTCAGCCGCTATGGCGAGCATGACAATTCCTTCCCTGACCGCCTCTGTGAGCTGTTTTGTTCGTTTATTAACGAGATTTTCAAGATTTGCATTAAAGCGCTTTAGATCTTCATTCTGCTTTTTGGTCAATTTCTGAAGCCGTTTGTTCTCCATGACCGCGTTGTGGTGATCGAATGCCCTGGCAACGGTTCCTTTTAAGGCATCGGAGCACCAGGGCTTTGTCAAATAACTGTAAATCTGGGAATTATTTATGGCGGTCATGGCGCTATCTAAGCTTCCGTGCCCTGTTAGAAGAATACGAACCACGTCCGGCATATATTCTTTGAGGTGCTCTAGAAAGGTGATTCCATCCATTCCCGGCATCATCTGATCTGAAAGAACCACGCCTATGTCCAGTTGTTTTAGAAGATCCAGACCCTCTTTGGCTGAATTGGTTGAAAAAATAATGTAACCCTCATCCCTGAATTCCCGTTCCAGACTGTTGATCACATTCTTCTCATCATCTACAATTAACAAACTTCGATTCGGCATTTGTTATTTCCTCCTTACTTTTCCATTAGACTCATATCGGTTTGAACCGGTAGATGTCTGCCTCCAGTAGACATTGAACAATCCCTTCATTTCTTCCAGGCCATCCTCGATGGCGTATGGGAGTTCTTTGGCAAACATGTCGAGACAGATAACCGCATTGTTGACTGCATCTTTGCCAACTACCTGCCGGAGGCGTTCTGCCATCCCCCGGTTGACCATATGAATCCCCTTATAAAAATCTGCCAATTGAACCAGATCCAAATCGGCATATCCCCCCTGTTTTTTCAGAAAGTATTGGCCTAACAGATAAGCGCTCACTGAACGGAACATGGTCTCTTCAACGGTGGCAAAAGGGAGATGAAACCGGACCATTGGTTTTAACTTTTCCATTGAAGGGCAACCGCTGGCAGCCATGTAGATGCCCAGGAGGGAACCCAATGCCTTCTGGACAGTTGTTTTTTTACCATACAATCTGTCGTCAGTTATCACTGTTACCTTAACTCTTTCGTAAGAGATATAGGCCTTGAAAAAATGGACTGCGTCGCTGATATTAACGGCTATAGGACAGAATTGCGTTTCATGTGCGTTAATCTGACAGTTCTGACAGCGACAATTGGCTACTTTTGTCCACTCCGGCCTTGTTTGATTATTAGAAGGAATGACATTCATGTTTTCAGAATCCAGATTAACTTTAAACGACTTCATGGAACCGTCATTAAATGAAAATCGATAATGAATTCTCATCCTTCCCCCCCTACAGGAATCCTGATGATAAAAGTCGTTCCCTTCCCCGGTTCACTCTCCACCTTTAGGTCTCCTTTATGTTTTTTAACAATATTATAAGCAACATTCAGGCCCAAACCGGTTCCTTTTCCCACCTCCTTTGTGGTGAAAAACGGATCAAATATCTTGAAAAGATTTTCTTGGGGAATCCCTGAACCCGTGTCACTTATCGCGATCTCTATATATCCATCTAAAGCACGGGTCTCAATCCTGATCTCGCCCCTCTTTTCTATTGCCTGTGCCGCATTTACAAGGAGATTCATGAAGACCTGATTAAGTTGTTGAGGATAACATTGCATTTCCGGAAGTTCTCCGTATTCTTTTGTCACAGTGGCCTTATATTTGATCTCATTCCAGACAACATTCAGGGTTGAGTCGATGTTTTTGTTAATATCTGCATACTTGAGCTCTTGCTTGTCCGGATGTGCGAAGTCCTTTAGATCCATTACTATCTTCTTGATACGTTCGGTTCCTTCCCGCGACTCCTCGATCAGGCCGGGGATATCATCCAGAATGAAATCAAGGTCCATTTCCTTTTCAAGTACGGCAATGCGGCCCAGGTTCTTTTGAATGGCGGTTGGGTTCGCCTGTGAGGGCCCGGTCTGTTTCAGATCGGTAATCAGCTTCCTGTATTCCCTTATGAGGATGAACATATCATTTTGATAATCCGACAGTGTCTTCAGATTGCTGCTTACAAAGCCGGTAGGATTATTTATTTCGTGGGCCACCCCTGCGGCAAGTTGCCCTATAGAGGCCATCTTTTCAGACTGGAGCATGTGCATATGGGTCCTCTTATGATCCTCTTCCAGTTGGATAATGCGTTGACCGGTTCGTATGCGGGCCCGTAATTCTTCAGGGTCAAAGGGCTTGACAATATAATCGTCAGCGCCGGCTTCAAGTCCTCTTAAAGTATCTTTCTTCTGGTCTTTGGCGGTCACAAAGATTAGATAGACATAGTGGCTTATCTTTGCCTGGCGGATATTCCGGCATAGCGTTAAACCGTCCATCTCCGGCATCATCCAGTCCGTGATGACCATCTTGACACTGTTTTGCTGAAAAAACTCCAAGGCCTTCCGGCCGTCTTCGGCTGAAAGCACTTTGTGTCCTAATGTCTCCAGTATTTTTTGAAGAAAACTCCGTGAGACAAGGTCATCTTCTACAATGAGTATTTTCATTATGCCCCCTTAGACTTCAGGGATTGTTTGGTGCTTCCATCTTCCATTCAGGCCGGCCAACATATGCCTCAAGGCGGGCCACGTCATCATTGAGCTCACTCAGGCCATCCATGCCCGCTGACAGGTCTCCTTCCCTTCCTATTTGTTCCAGACGCAAGGCGGCGGCGGCGACCCCGTCAGCGCTCAGGTTTGCCGCAGCGCCCTTCAGCGTATGAGCCTGACGTATCAGACCTTCCGCATCTCCCTGCTCCAGAGCGGTGCTAAGCGCTTCAATCTGTGCCGGTACCCCGGCTAAAAATTCATGAAGCATCCTTTCTAAAAAGGCGCTGTCTCCCATGGCCCGTTCAATGGCCCTGTCCAGGTCGATAGGCGGGGTATCCCGGCCTTTACCCGGGAGACCACTTTGCCCCCCGGCCTCCCCCTCTCCGGATGGGGCACCTTTCTCTATATAGGCCCACCTCTCGATCTTCTCCAATAATTCCTGCGGCTCTACGGGCTTTGAGATATAGTCATCCATTCCCGCCTCAAGACATCGCTCTCGGTCTCCCTTCATGGCATGGGCCGTCATGGCGATAATGGGAACATGGGTCGCTACGTTCCCGTCATTTGCCATTTGCCATTGGCCATTGCCTTTATCTTTCTCTAATGACGAATGACCAGTGATTGATGACCTCTCACGCTTCCGAATCTCCTGCGTAGCAGTCAGCCCGTCCATCTCGGGCATCTGCACATCCATGAGCACCAGGTCGTAAGGAATCATCTCAAGGGCCTTGACCGCCTCCCGGCCGTTGGCCACGGCATCGGCCCGGTACCCGAATTTCTCTATCATGTGCAACGCCACCTGCTGGTTGATCATGTTGTCCTCGGCAAGCAGGATGCGAACCTGGCGCTTCCGCCCATCGGCAAGGGAGTGCCTGGTGACGAGCGGCCTTTCAGGTATGGACTCTTCTTCGATCTTCATGCTTGTGATGGTTGCAAGGCAGTCATAGAGGTGCGATTGCTTTACCGGTTTGGTCAGATAGGCGGAAAAGCCGACCTCCCGCATACGGGCCGCATCACCGTGCTGGCCCATCGAGCTCAGCATGACCAGCAGTGTGTCCTTGAGATCAACATCTTCCTTGATCTTTCGCCCGAGCATCTCACCGTCCATCTCCGGCATCTGCATGTCCAAAAGGGCGATATCAAAGGGGCTCGACTCAGCCAGGGCCTGTTGCAGCATATCCAGGGCCTGTTGTCCGCTTTCAGCCTCCTCAACACGGCAGTCCCAGGGCCTTAGCTGCTCTCTGAGCACCTGGCGGTTTGTGGCGTTGTCATCCACCACCAGGATGCGCTTTTCCCTGATGTCATAAGGGAGAACAATTTCTGCCTCCCTGCGCCCGGGCTGCTTTTCAAAGACTGCCGTAAACCAGAACGTGGAACCCTTTCCCTCCTGGCTCTCCACCCCGATTTCACCACCCATCATCTCGGCAAGATTCTTTGAGATGGCAAGCCCCAGGCCGGTGCCGCCGAACTTGCGGGTCGTTGATGAGTCTACCTGGAAGAATGACTGGAACAGAAGGTCCATGCGGTCCCGGGGAATGCCAATGCCCATATCGGAAACGCTGAAACGCACCATAGCTTGTGTGTCATCTTCCTGCTCCAGGGCGGCACGGATCACCACCTCACCCTTTTTCGTAAACTTGATGGCATTGCCTGTAAGATTGGTCAGGACCTGGCGCAGCCGACCCGGATCACCGCGCACCAGGGCCGGAACCTCATGGTGGATCAGGCAGGCCAATTCCAGGTTGTTCTTGTGGGCCGTCACTGCCAGGACAGCGGCCACATCTTCCATTGCGCTCCGAAGATCAAAGTCGATAATCTCAAGCTCCAGTCTCCCGGCCTCCACTTTGGAATAATCGAGGATATCGTTGATCACGGTGAGTAGAGAGTTGGCGCTGGTGCGCACGGTTTCGGCATACTGGCGCTGCCCGTCGGTCAATTCCGTATCGAGCAACAACCCGCTCATGCCAATCACCCCGTTCATAGGCGTGCGGATCTCATGACTCATGTTGGCCAAAAACTCACTCTTGGCTTGGCTGGCTGCCTCGGCTTGCTTTGTCAGTTCCTCAGCGCGCCTCATCGCCTCCTCAATCCTCCTGTTGGCTTCCATGACCTCCAGGTTCTTTTTCTCGATACCCGCATGCGCTTCCTCTAACAGTGCCTGTGACCGTTTTCGGTCTGATATATCTTGATTGGTTCCCTCGTAGAAGAGGATGCGGCCGTCATCATCCCTTATGGTTCGAGCGTTAATTTCCACCCAGAAGACCGTTCCGTCACGCCGTCTTCTTTTTACCTCAAATTTCCGCACAACCCCATCTCGCTTCATGTTTCTCATAAAACATAGACGATCTTCATAGTCCAAATAAGTATCTTCTATTTGCCAGTTCTGTAAAAGATCTTTCGGATACCTAAAACCAAAAAGGTCTGCCATGGCCTGATTGACTTCAACTATTTTTCCTCCAGGCGCGATCCTATAAATGCCTATGGACAGATCATCGAAAAGGGTCCAATATCGTTCTATAGACTTGCGATATTCCTGCTCTTCCTCTTTAGCCTCAGTGATATCACGGACTATTGCCAATAACCCCACCGCCTCGTCATTTTCGTCCCGTACTGGCGTGCCAATCGTCTCCGTTAAAAATGTCTCCCCATTCTTTTTACGATACCGCATCCCGTAAGGCTGATACATCTTGCGGGCATCGATATTGAATCTGATCTTCCCCTGATCGCTGAAATCCTCTTCGCTTGCATACAAAACTTGGGCCTCTTTGCCGCGGATTTCTTCTTCCTTGTACCCGAATAACCTCTCGAAAGCCGGGTTGACTTTCACAATGTGCCTGTTCAGATCCGAAAAAGCAACGGCATCCGGAATTGCATTGAATATCTCCTCCAACTGGGCATGTTTAATTCTCAATGTCTCTTCAGCGCGTTTGTGATCAGCTATTTCATGTTGCAGAAGATTAATGGCTGATTCCGACTGTTGTGGAGATTCCTTAGCTTTTCCTTCGATCTCGTCACGAATTTTCTTCAGCGCCTCGGATGCTTCCAACTGCTTCATTTGAGCAAATCCCGTTTCTGCTAAAAAACCTGCAAATTGCGAAAGATAGCGCGATATATATTCCACCTTTTCCTTTGAAATGATGGGAGCCTCGGACAGCGCCTGCAAATATGCTGATTCATCAAAGCCAAAAGCCTTAGCCTGCTCTTTGAAGCGCTCTATTTCCTCTGCGCCCGGCTCCTCAAACAAGAACTGCCCTGTGAGCACATTTGCCAAATGCTGGCCAGCTATAACTATAGGAGCCGCCGCATTGATCAATCCATTGGGACATTTGTAGATCACATAGGAATTCCCCTCCTTTAGAGGCTCCCTTATTTGAGTAGCGCTCTTGATGCACCTCTTCTCCGTCTTGGGATTCTTACAGCAGAAATCGGCACAGATCTTCTCCCATCCGACATAGGTTAAAACCGTCCCATCATTCATAACCACAGATGACCTGATACCTGTAGCAACGTAAAAACTGTTGGTGAGTTCCTGGATCCTTGGGATATCCAGGAGATCCGATATCTTATATTCCATTTATTGACCTCCCCAATCTCCTTCAAAAGTCTTCCATCTCCGGACACTCTCTAAAAAGAGATAAATACTCCCTTATTCAGAGCACAAACCATGCCACAGCGGGCCGTAGGGAAAATTTTTCACAATTTCAATTAACTGAGCTTTTCCTTGAGGAATCTCGATGCGAGAGTAGAGGCAAATTTGATATTAAACCGGAATGTGCGTCATATTTTTGGCGCAACTCGCCGGGTGATGGGGAATAGAGTATAATCAAAGTCAGGTCCTATGAACCTGGATTCTTTATTATTTACTTTCCTCCACCCTCCAAAACAGGAATCCTGATGATAAAAGTCGTTCCCTTCCCCGGTTCACTCTCCACCTTTAGGTCTCCTTTATGTTTTTTAACAATATTATCAGCAACATTCAGGCCCAAACCGGTTCCTTTTCCCACCTCCTTTGTGGTGAAAAACGGATCAAAGATCTTTGAAAGATTTTCTTCGGGAATTCCCACTCCGGTATCGCTTATCTTTATCTCCACGAAGCCATTACTGGCATGGGTTGAAACTCTTATCTCCCCTTGATCTTCCATGGCCTGTGCAGCGTTGACCAGAAGATTCATAAATACCTGGTTGAGTTGATGGGGATAGCATTCCACAAGAGGCAACTCCCCATATTCTTTTGTGACTGTTGCTTTATACTTCAGTTCATTCCAGACAATGTTCAACGTTGATTCAATGCCCTTATTAATATCTGCGGTTTGTGTCTTGTCTTCACCAGGGTGAGCAAAATCTTTCAGGTCAAGAACAATCTTCTTGATCCGTTCCATTCCTTCCAGAGATTCGTTAATCAGAACCGGTATATCACCAAGGAGAAAATCGATATCGGCATTGTCTTCCAGTGCCAGGATCCGCTCCACTTGCTCTGATATGGATATGGGACAATGACTTGCGATTGCGGAATCTTTCAGGTCATCAACCAGACTTCTATACTCCATTAGAAGTGACTTAATGTCATTTTGATAACCCGACAATGTATTTATATTGCTGCTCACAAACCCGGTGGGGTTATTGATCTCGTGGGCTACTCCAGCTGCAAGTTGCCCCACGGATGCCATTTTTTCAGACTGTATCATATATGCCTGAGTCTCTTTTAACTCCTTCAGTGTCTGTTCCAATTTTTCTTTACTGTCTCTTAGCTTCTTCTCCATCTGCTTGCGCTCTGTGATATCTTTTGCAATGCCTACAAGGCCCACGACATCCCCAAAACTATTTCGCAAAGGCACTTT
>JBDRPB010000026.1:0-6043 GCA_043809485.1 Pseudomonadota bacterium
CCTTTTTTAGCCAGCATCCAGGATCGAGCATCCAGCATCACTTGATGTATAGCGACTCACGGGAAGTACGGGTGAAAAATGACGGCCCCAAAATAGTTTTCTTAAACAGTATAGTATTTTGTATCATAAATCCTCAAAACAGCTTTTTCTGAATCGGGTCCTCTTTCTCCTCTACTTGAAATCCGAGATGGGCGTAGGCGCGTTTAGTAGCGACCCTCCCTTGAGGTGTCCGTTTTATATAGCCTTTTTGAATCAGAAAGGGCTCATACACGTCCTCCAGGGTATCCTTTTCTTCGCTTACTGCTGCGGAAAGACTGCCTAAACCAATAGGCCCGCCATCGAATTTCTCGATGATCGTCCGCACAATATGCCGGTCCATTTTATCTAACCCCTTCTCATCCACCTCCAACATGTCCAGTGCCCTGCTTGCCACTTCACGGGTGATGACACCATCTGCTTCTACTTCTGCAAAGTCCCGCACTCTTCTCAAAAGTCTGTTGGCAACTCTTGGTGTGCCTCTTGCCCTTCTGGCTATTTCAAGGGCACCACCCTCTTTAAGCGGAATTTCAAGCAGTCTGGCTGATCGGGTAACTATTATTTGGAGCTCCTCCGGCTTGTAAAAATCCACGCGCAGAATAACACCGAAACGATCTCTCAAGGGTGGCGTCAAAAGCCCGGTCCTGGTGGTGGCCCCCGCCAGGGTAAAGGGAGGGAGGGGGATTTTCATGGTCCGGGCTGAAGGGCCCTGTCCGATAATGATATCAAGTTCGTAGTCTTCCATTGCCGGGTAAAGGATTTCTTCAACCACATGATTCAGCCTGTGGATCTCGTCTATGAAAAGCACGTCCTTGGGTTTGAGACTGGTCAGTATGGCAGCGAGATCTCCGGCCTTTTCAATGACCGGGCCTGATGTGCTTTTGATACCTACCTGTAGTTCATTTGCGATGATGTGGGCTAAAGAGGTCTTTCCCAGGCCAGGGCTCCCATGAAAAAGTACGTGATCCAAGGCCTCTGAACGGCCCTTTGCCGCCTCAATAAAAACCCGGAGATTTCTTTTCATCTCTTCCTGTCCCACATATTCGTCAAGCGTGCGGGGCCTGAGACTTATCTCAGCCGGGATTTCCTCTGCCTGGGGCTCTGGATCTGTGACTCTGTCTTCCATAACACGATTTTTAATGTCTTTTTAGGCAGGATACTCCCGCTTACAGCGGGAACAAGATTGAGTTAAATTCTGTAATCCTGTCAAACGCTTTACCTTTCATTTTATTCAAGACAAAACCTTTAATGCCTCCCTGATCAACCCTTCCAGGGTCATTTCCTTGATCAAAGGCCTTGCCTTTTCAATAGCCATTTTGGCCACTTTTGGTGAATAGCCCAGGTTTAAGAGCGCTGACAGGGCGTCATCCACAAGGCCTTTTTCTTCCCCCTCAAGTACAGGTGGCAGAGAAACCTCCTCCTTATCAAGAATCCGGCATGCACGATCTTTCAACTCCAGGGCGATTCTTTCAGCAGTCTTCTTTCCCACACCCGGGATGGCCCGTAATCGAACCGTATCTCCACTCGCTATTGCCCCAAGCAATTCCTGTGGCCCAATTCCTGAAAGGATGTTAATGGACAGCTTCGGGCCTATACCTGAAACAGAGATCAACATTAGAAAAAGATCTTTTTCCAGTTTTGTATGAAAGCCAAATAGAAGCAAGGCATCTTCCCTGACATGGTTATAAATATGAAGGCTTACCTTCTCATCCTTTTCCGGAAGGGTATAAAAGGTTGAAAGGGGCACAAAGACTTCATAGCCTATTCCCCCAGCCTCAACAATCACCGACTGGGTCGTTTTCCTGAATAATTGACCGGTTAAATATGCAATCATCTTCTATCGTAGATTCCCTCGTGTGCAGGATTCAAATCTTGACCAGTTAAGGTGGCATATGGCAGCGGCCAGGGCATCGGAGGTATCAAGATTCGGGTTGCCTTTCAGTTTCAGAATGATCCGGACCATGGAACGGACCTGCTCTTTTGTCGCTCTGCCATAGCCCACGACCGCTTTTTTGATCTCAAGGGGTGTATACTCAAAAATCTGAATACCGCATTGAACTGCCGCGATCAAAACAGCCCCCCTGGCGTGGCCCAGTTTCAAAGAGCTTTGTATATTTTTGGCATAGAAAAGATCTTCGATGGCCATCTCCTGGGGTCGGTAGTCGCCCATGACCTCAACCATAGTCTGAAAAATCTTGTGGATTCTTTCATAGAAAGGGATTTTACCGGATGAGGCAATATGGCCGGAATGAATGCAGGTCAATGTGTCGTTTTTTTTCTCCACCAGGCCGTAACCTGTGACCCGGGAGCCGGGATCTACCCCCAGCACCAGCATCAGCTCAGTGCCTCCAGGTCCTCGTCAGATATGTCAAAGTTGGCATAAACATGACTTACATCATCATTATCCTCAAGGCCTTCCATCAAATTCAACATCTGCTGGGCCTTTTTACCCTCAACCTTCACCGTGTTTTTGGGGATCATACTGATTTCCGCAAATGTATAGGGAAGGCCTGCATCATCGATGGCCTTTTTAACGGATTCAAAGTCCGAGAGATCTGTTATGACCTCAAATTCGGTGTCTTCCTCTTGGACATCCTCTGCACCGGATTCAAGAGCAAGGTCCAGAAGCTGTTCTTCATCCACCTTATCTTTTTCAAGGACAATCAGGCCTTTCTTCTCGAACATCCAGGCGACACATCCCGGCTCTCCAAGACTTCCTCCGTGCCGCTCAAACTGGTGCTTCACGTCCGCCACGGTCCTGTTTTTGTTGTCGGTCAAACAATCCACGAGCACCGCTACACCCCCCGGTCCGTAACCATCATAGCTTGCTTCCTCGTAATTCACTCCTTCCAACTCACCAGTACCCTTTTTTATGCCCCTTTCGATATTCTCTTTGGGCATGTTTTCTGCTTTGGCAGCAATAATTGCCGTTCGCAAACGGGCATTACCATCCGGATCGCCACCTCCCATACGCGCGGCTACGGTTATTTCCTTAATGAGTTTGGTAAACATCTTGCCCCGCTTGGCGTCTGCTGCGCCCTTTTTGTGCTTTATCGAACTCCATTTTGAATGACCGGACATAATTAACCTCCTTCTGATTGCAAATTAACCAACCCCAGTCCCACCATATAAACTTCTCTGCTCCTTTTCCTGGTAGATTTAGGTCTGAATGTCTGTATTTTACGGAAATGGGTTGAGAGCTCTGATCTAAATGCCTTGAGATCTTCCCCTTCGAAGACCTTGCATACAAAATGCCCTTTTTTTTTCAAGAGCACGAGCGCGATACCCAAAGCCCTTCTTGCCAGCGACATGGAACGGCTTGCATCCGTCACCCTTATGCCTGTAGTCTGAGGGGCAAGATCACTTATCACCACATCCCTTGGGCCCACTTCCCGGATCAACCACTCAGTATCCACGGTTAGGATATCGTGCTCAATAAACCTAAAATTAGGAAAAGAAAGGCGCTCCGGAAGGGTAAGATCTATTCCCACCACAGACCCTTCAGAACCAACCTTTTTAATACCGTATTGTGACCAGGAACCCGGATAACAGCCCAAGTCAAGCAGCCGATCACCCTTGCGTATTAATTTGTACTTTTTGTCAATTTCCTGGAGCTTATAAACGGACCGGGCAAGCCACTTCTCATCCCTGGCCTGGCGGGCATAATGGTCATCCCACCTGTTTGCTTTCATTTTTTTATTTTTATCACAGATGGCTCCCCTTTGCAAAAAAAATCACATGGCCCCAGCAATTCTAATTTTGGCCATTGAACAAAGAATGGGCTTGACGCGCCTTGCCGTGGTCATGGGGCTCTCTTTTCAGACGGTCAGCCGATGTAGGAAAGATTTTGCAAGAGGTGCAAACCAAGGCGGGCGGCGGGGGCCTGAGCTTTGCGCCGGCCCTCAGACCGGCCCAATTCACCTGACCTCTCCGCCCGCCAGAACACGAGGGTTCTCCATGATCGTGCAACCACTTTTTGACCGTCTGAAAAGAGAGCCCCATGGCCACCCAAACAGAATTCATGCTCTATTGAAGTATCCTAAAGCCAAAATTAGAATTGCTGCAGTCTTAGAATTTATTTGATCGCATGGATAAGAAAAGGTATGAAGAGTCTCAAACACCCAGCATCTATGTACAAGTACAAGTCCCATTTTCATTCCACCACTCAAGGCAAAGGCGCCAAGGGTTAGTAAACCAATGGCTGACAATCAGAAGCCCATACTTAAGGTAATCTGCAGTGCTCGCATGCTGGTGGCCCTTCTCATGGGTTTTTCCTGTGGATTGCCACTTCTTTTGACCATTTCTTTATTACAGGCCTGGATGAAAGAAGAAGGTGTAGACCTGACTGTAATTGGAATGATGGCCCTGGTGGGACTCCCCTACACTTTAAAGTTCATCTGGGCCCCTATTATGGACCGTTTCACCCTGCCTTTTCTGGGCCGGAGAAGGGGGTGGCTGCTGATAGCCCAGGTGGCCTTGATTTTTTCAATTGCAGGTCTGGGCTTCACTGATCCGGCTAACAGTCCATGGATGGTGGCCTTTGCTGCGTTTTTAGTAACCTTCTTCAGTGCCTCCCAGGATATTGTGGTGGATGCCTATCGAAGGGAAGATTTTCCTGATGAACAGTTGGGTCTTGCCTCTTCTCTTTATATCAACGGATATCGGGTGGGAATGCTGCTGGCTTCCGGCGGGGGCCTGATTATGGCAGACCAAATGCCATTCTCTCTGGTCTACCTGATCATGGCAGCCTGTATGCTGCCCGGAGTTATCACAACGCTTCTTGCTCACGAGCCTGCGATTACCGAAAAAATACCTGAATCCATGAAAGAGGCTGTCCTTGATCCGCTCGTTGAGTACTTCAGCCGGAATGGGGCCCTTTGGATCCTGGCCTTCATCCTGCTTTACAAAATGGGTGACACCATGGCGAGCGCCATGACCATGCCATTTTATCTTGATATCGGGTTCTCAAAAACGGAAATCGGGGCTGTGGTCAAACTTTTCGGATTCTGGGCCACCATAGCAGGCAGCCTGATTGGCGGGGTGATAATGCTTCGTTCAGGGATCAATCGCTCCCTTTGGATCTTCGGTTTCCTCCAAGCCATATCTACTGGCTGCTTTGCCCTTCTGGCTCGCATCGGCCACAGTGTTCCTGTTCTGTCCGGAGTGATTGCCTTTGAAAATCTAAGCAGCGGAATGGGTACCGCTGCCTATGTCGCATTCATGGCCAGTATCACAAACAAGAAATTTACCGCCACGCAATACGCACTTCTAACCAGCCTTATGGGCATCCCCAGGGTAATGGCCTCAGCACCCACCGGCTTTATTGCCAAATACCTTGGCTGGGAAGTCTTCTTTATTTCGTGCACACTTATTGCCATCCCGGGGATGATGCTTCTCATGAAATTTGCGCCCTGGAATTCAAAAAAGGAGACAGGTACGGCTACAGCCACAAACATTGCTCATTCTTAAAGGAATTAAAATAGGCTAAGAGCATAGTGCATGAAGTTTTTTCTCTTTGCCCCATGCTCTTTGCCCTATGCAATATTTCCCATCATTCCAGTCTTCCAACATTCTCCCCGCTGTTTCAGCGGGGATGAGCGAAGCGAACTAACTTGATTTCACGCCGCTACATAGGGATAGTAGCCTTGAACCACATCCAGACGACCCAGTTGCCCCCCACCCAGCCACAACTGGATAATCTTACTGTCCCGCAAATATTTCTCCACATGATATTCCCGGACATAGCCATATGAACCCATAAGTTCCATGGCCCTGCTACATACCATCTCCGTTACATCGCAGGCATAAACTTTGGCCGCACTGGCTCGGGCCATAAGGAAGTCGTCGGCAGGGTTCCCGAACTTCTTCCGGTTATTGAACATGGCCGCCACAGAAAGATAATAAGCACGGGCTGACTCTATACCAATGGCCATATCAGCAATCATTGCCGCTTGAAGTGAGTGTCTTCTAACCGATTTTCCCCCGTAGGACCTTGTACCGGTGTATT
>JBDRPB010000027.1:0-5087 GCA_043809485.1 Pseudomonadota bacterium
CCAAAGGGACTCATCCAGCTATCCAACAGTCTGTCCCAAATGGAGTCGCCCATCCTTCGTCGATTCGATCATTCGTTGCTTTGTTGTTACGGCTCCTGCTGATTTCGTCAAATCATCAAGATCCCTTTCGAGGCTTTAATAAACTGCGGACGAGCACCAACTATTGTTACTATGTCCATTGTTCAACAAATACTTAGAGGAAACTTCCGAGATGTATGTGATATATTGACATTTCTTTTTGAAAGTAAAAAGCAGGTAAAGGGTGTGGTATTTTACTACGCTTTCTGTTGGGTCGGGGCTTCAGATACGGTGCCGCGGCTTTTAGCTTTTTTGAAGTCGGCCATTATTTGCTTACGTATCTTTTTTTTGGTTTCCATGGAACCCCCCAGCTCTTCCGCCCTCTTAAATAGTGTTTTTTTATTGACCATTTCATGGGCAATAAGAGAAGAAATAAACTGATGGTCTTTTTCTCTCCCTGCAGCGTATTTTCCAGCGGCCAGGTCGTGGATTTCCAGGCACCAGCCAGTAACACCTCCAGTATTTTCATTTCGGATAGGAAAAAGCCGGCGGTCCCAACCCCTTGGGAGATTTCCGGCAGTCTCCTTGCCAACGCCGTGGGCGTAATATCCAAAAGCCTGGTGAAAAGGCGAAAGCTCACCAATACATCCATCGATAAGATCTGCCATATCAGGTTTGTTTTTGGGAAATACATCTGCCTCGATAGACAAAAGAACTTCTTCAGAGATATTCGGAAATTGTGCAAGAATGGAGCTACTTCCCAGAACTATGATTTCCTCATCGTCAGCGATGCTTCCTCCGGCTCTGATAATATGTTCCAGCTGAAAACGCTTCATAGATTTTCCACCTTTCCCTTGGAGGCAGTATGCCGCAAAATGGACTGGACTGTCTCAACTGCCTTGCTTTTTCGCCCGGAGAAACAAGGAAGTTAATAATGTCTTCCAGTGGCTGTCCAAGGATCCTTCTCCACTCGGTTAAGGGAGGAGTCTCCCCATCTCTTTGAATCCATTGTTCAAGATTCTTACGAGCTACCTCCACAAGCTCTCGTCTAGTATGCAACCGTTTGGCAATCTCCCCATGAAGGGCTATGCTTCTTTCTTCAATGCGAATGTGGTCTGAATACATAGTGAATTTCCTAACCATTGTCACTCCATAAAATCCGTGAAAGTTCCAAGATACATTTGTTTCTAAATTCTTTTATAGCGTTGTGATCCGTTCGATCCAAAAGAATACCAATGTCGATATCACTTAAAGGACGTTCCTTGCCTTCAGCGTATGACCCGAACAGGTAAACTGCAATCACTTCGTTATTATTGCTGAAATACGCTGCGATATTTTTTTTGATAATTCATTGTGCATATTCAAAATTGATGGCCCTTTTCTTACAGTTCCCTCATAATCTTCAACAAAAAATCATGTCACGGCTTTATCCAGTCATTTTTTTGATCTTTTCCCATTCTCGTCTTAAGCCATAGGCCTGAATTTTTTCATGAAGTCTATCAAAATCTATTTTATCTGAAGAAATTTCTATCATACCTGCAATATCCCGTAAATGTTTCTCTGATCCACCCTCACTAAAGTACTCTAGTTTACGCAGAATGACATATTCAGGTGGGGCCAGCCAAATCTGTTCTCCCGCCATATCAAATGTTTTTCGATTCGACATGGCCCAGTGATGAAGCTTATCTTCACCTACGATATAAATATCCGCCTTAAAACCAGTTTCGTGATGAATGAGGTTGAAATGTCCACGTAATGGTCGCCTAGTTTCCAGTTTAATGATTTCAATGGGTGGACAGTAAAACTCTGCTGCTGGAAAAGCTTCTATAATCTTATCAGTATTCCCATGATTCAACTCAACCACCAGATCAATATCATGTGTCAAACGAGGCTCACCGTAGATAATGCTCGCAACTGCCCCTGTGACCATATAACGGATGTCAAACTTGTTGAGGCGACCAATAAAAATCTGGAATAGATTAGGTTCTGGCATACAAGAATGTTTCTATGAGATTAGCCTTAATCTTCTCTTCAGACCAGCCCGGGTTTTGATCTCGCAAGGCAGCCTCCTTTAGTTCTCTCGCAGAGTAATAAAGCCTGAGAGCGATTCTAAGCTTATCGTCAGGCGTCATTGTCTGAAAAATACGCTTTTGTTCTGGATGCATAGAGATTCGATCTTTGTTACAAGTCAACTAATGGCTCTCTCATAAGCTGGTTACTCAGTGGTAATTCGGTCCTTGTTTAACTCGAATGTCTTAGGACCGATGCCTTTAACCTGCATGATATCCTCAGGCCGTTCAAAAGGGCCATGTTTTTCTCTGTACTCCACAATACGTTCAGACAATTTAGGGCCTATGCGTTTCAGTTGAGTTAACTCCACTGACGAAGCCTTGTTGATATTGATTTTTTCTGCCTCCTGAGCCAAGGAAACCGAAACCAGCGCCATCATCACCGCAACGACTATACATAAAGGAATGATTCTGTTTCTTATCATCGTTTCATACCTCCCGCTCGTTGAATGGAATGTAACTTAGTGTCAATTGCCCCGATCACTTTTACTGAGTTTTGATAATCTATTGTCATCAGCGGATTGGACTTCCTGGATTGAATCGCCGTCTTTTTCGTACCTTGAGCCGCACACATCGCAGGTGGCTCGCTTCCCATCAAAATGAAGCCGAATACCGCAACGGCACATCCATCCCTTAATCCCTGCCGGATTCCCGACCATGAGGGCGAAGTCAGGGACATCGTCGAGGACCACTGTGCCCGCCCCTACAAAGGCAAACCGGCCGATGGTATGGCCGCATAAAATGGTACAGTTTGCACCCAAAGTGGCCCCCTCTTTCACCAGAGTCGTTCTAATCTCATCCTTTCTTGATATGTAGCTTCTGGGATTATATACATTAGTAAACACCATGGACGGCCCACAGAAAACCCCGTTTTCCAATGTAACACCCGCATATACCGAAACATTGTTCTGAATCTTAACCTTATTTCCGATGGTCACATCCGGCCCGATCACCACATTCTGTCCGATATTGCAATCACGGCCAATCCTGCTCCCCTTGATAACGTGAGAAAAATGCCATATCTTGGTCCCCTCTCCCAGCTCGCACCCTGCATCAATCACTGCCGTTTCATGGGCCTGGACACCAGACCTGTATGGAATAGCGGCGGCCTTCTTGATGGAAACCGGTTTCCCCCCTTGCTCCAGAGATTCCTGGCATGCCTGAAGGACCCTGAGTACCCTAAGCGCCTCCTCTCCGTCTGTTATAGGCCGAATATTTTCTCTGATACAATTGACAAAATGGAGGCACTCCTCCCTGAGGGGCTCCTTCTTGTCAACTACAACCCTTTCAGCCTCTTTTTTATCCGGGACAGGGAAGTGATCTTTCCATTCAATTCTGTGTGGGTAGAGAAGGAGTTTGTCCTCGGGTTCCACATCATTAAATACAGCCATTTTACGATCCCCAACCACCACCAGTCGTTGCTCTTTGTAAGGGTGAAGCCAGCTCACGAAAATATGGGCTCGGATACCTGAAGGAAAAGAAAGACTGCTAAGCGTCACATCGGCCACTTTGGGGTGCAGATAATTTGCACCAGAGCAAAGGACTTCATCTGGCATTTCATCGGCAAGGGCTAATATGACCGAAATATCATGCGGGGCAAAACTCCATAATATGTTTTCCTCCCTTCTTATCTTACCCAAGTTCAGCCTGTTGGAGTAGATATACTGTAATTTTCCAAGCTCCCCTGCAGAAACCAGTTGTTTCAACTTGACCACGACCGGATGGTATTGCAACAGGTGGCCCACCATGAGCACCTTCTTTCTATCTTTTGCCAGCTCATGGATCTGGATGCCTTCTTCTTCCTTAAGAGCAAGCGGCTTTTCCACAAAGACATGTTTGTCAGCCAGAAGAGCTTCTTTCACCACCTGGTAATGGGTCTCAGCAGGAGTAGCAATGGCTACAGCTGTCACTGAATCATCTTCCAGTACCGAATTAAATGAATCTGTAATTGGCACATGGGGATATTTTTCTGAAAAAGTTTCCAGAGTTTCCTTTTGATTGTCACAAATAAGGCCCAAAACCCCAAGGGAGTCAAAATTTCGCACCAGATTCTTGCCCCAGTAACCCGCTCCCGCAACTGCAATTTTTACTTGTTCGCTCACTTATATCTCCTTACTCCTTGAAATAATCGATCACACTCAGTATCATTGCCTCTAAATCATAAGATGGCTTAAATCCTATCAGCTTGTTTATTTTTTTAATGCTGGGGCATCGCCTCTGCATGTCTTCAAAACCAGGGCCATAAGCCTTTTCATAAGGGACGTGTTCGATCTCCGAATCACTACCAGTCATTTCTTTCACTTTTATGGCCAATTCATTTATAGTCGTTTCAGAATCATTTCCTACATTAAAGATATCCCCTTCTGCTGCGGGCTCACCCATTAATTTTATGATGGCCCCAACAACATCATTAACATGGGTGAAGCTTCTGCTCTGGGTTCCCTCACCATAAACGCTGATAGGTTTCCCTAATAGAGCACTCTGGACAAAATTGGGAAGGACCATGCCATACTGGCCCGTTTGCCGAGGCCCTACTGTGTTGAACAATCTCGCAATAACTACTGGCAACTTTTTTTCATCAAAATACGCTAGCGCCTGAAACTCGTCCAGTGTCTTGGAGCAGGCGTAAGCCCAGCGCCTTTTCTTGACTGTTCCCAGAATGCGGTCATCATCTTCAGAAAGAGAATGCTCCATGTGTTTTCCATACACCTCAGAAGTAGATGCAATTAAAACCTTTTTTTTGAAGCGATTGGCAAGTCTCAAGACTGTCTCTGTCCCCTTCACGTTAATATCCAGTGTCTCCACTGGATGGTCCATAATATTTCTCACTCCTACAGCTGCGGCCAGATGATATATATGATCTATCTTGAAAATTAATTCGTTCATTACTGACTCATTCAATATAGTATCTACAACCAGGTGGAGTTTTTTGTGATTATGGATCTTTTCAATATTGGAAAGCCTGCCGGTCCACAGGTTGTCAATGATAAAAACCTCATG
>JBDRPB010000028.1:0-4298 GCA_043809485.1 Pseudomonadota bacterium
GTCCTCCAGAATATCAAAGGTTGGTAGCGCCTTCAGGTCTCCATTTGTGTAGGCATTTAGAACCGTGTAGTCAAATTTCTTGATATTAAACCCGATAATCAGGTCAGCCCTGTCAAGAAGATCAAAAAGGGTATCAATATCAGCTTCCTTGAAGATCAGAAAGTTTTTATCAATACTGTCGAAAACGACTACTACAGAGACCCTCATCAGGTGGGTGTTTTGCCAACCCCCAACATCCTGGGCGGTTTTTTGAGTCTCAAGATCAAGGAAAAGGAGCCTGGGTTTTCTCTGATCGCCTATGTTGGCAGCTTTTTCTTTATGGGACAATTCAGGTTCAATCTCCTCTTTTCCCACTGATATCTGGCTCAGGGGGATGTGTCCCAGAAGGCCTTCAAGAATTAGCAATGCGGCCTGTTTGTCCAATGGTTTGTTACCAGAACCACACTTTGGGGAATGTATACATGAGGGACACCCTTCCTCACAGCCACAGCTTTTTACGAGATCCAGTGTTTTTTCCAACAGATCAAGTATAATCTCAAAGCCGTGCTGTGCCAGGCCAACGCCGCCCGGATAACCGTCATAGATGAAAATGGCGCTCTTGCCTACCTGCGGATGATGAGGATAACATATGCCGCCAATGTCATTTCTGTCACAAAGGGCAAAAAGGGGAAAAATGCCTATGGTAGCGTGTTCTATGGCATGGATACCTCCCATGAAATGAAGGCCCTTTTGTTCTACAAACCTCTTGAGTGCAGGCTCTATCTCCACCCAGAAGCCTATAGTTTCAAAAGTCTGGGGAGGCAACTCGAGGGGAAAAACGCCCATCAATTCCTGACCGGGCAGCGCCCTTTTTTCATAACCGGTGATCACCTCTGTTACCTTGAGGTTGCCTTCTCGAATCACAAACTGGCCCTTTGGCCTGCTCCGATTGATCCGGATGATTTCGGTTTCTTTTTCACTGCGGGCTCGCGTGAAATATTTGAGATCTGACCGATGTACCACGATGTCTTTTTTCTCCACTATGAGACGGTCAACCAGATATTGACGGGCTCGATGGAGGTAGCTTGCGCCGGGGTGACATTCTTTAAATGCCCTGATTCCATCAATGGTGCCAATGGCCTGCCCGGTTTCCCTTTCAAAAATAGTAAAGGTTTCGCCGGCGGAGCGAATATTCACGTAAAGCTGAGGGTTGCGCTTTGATGCAAACCAGGTGGGTTTTCCCTCTGCGGTTCGATTCAAAGCGCCTTCATTTTCCAATTTTTCAAGATGAAAAGGGAGATCTTTTGGCCAAAATTTCTGGTCGTCGAGCGTGAGCGGGATTTCTGAGGCAGCACACGGCAGATGAGCCTCCACTACATAAGGGTTATGGGGATCCAGGACAGCGGCCTCAAAGGACCTTTCAAAAAAATCAACCGGGTGTTTCATAAAGTATTGATCCAGGGCATCCGGCTTTGCAATGAGGATAACCATGGATTCTCTCCCTGATCGGCCAACCCGTCCTCCTCTCTGCCAGGTGTTGATGATTGTGCCCGGGTAACCCACCAGCAGACATATATCAAGGTAACCTATATCAATTCCCATTTCCAGGGCACTGGTTGATATGACCCCTAACAAATCTCCGCTGGCGAGCCTGTTTTCAATTTGTCTTCTTTCCTCTGGCATGAAACCTGCGCGGTAGGAGCTTACCTTTTCGCTTAGGTCGCGAGACAGTTGGGAGACCCGGAGATGGATAAGCTCTGTGGTTTTTCTGGATTGGGTAAAGGCAATGGTTCTAAACCCTTTACGGATGCAGTCGACAAAGAGCTTGGCCGCGGAGAAATTGGGACTGGCCTCAGGATTTAGGAAGAGATAATGCTGGCCTGCCCTTGGAGCTCCGCATGATTGTATCACTTTAAGATTTTCGTCGATCAGGCTTTCCCCAAAAACTTTCGGGTTACTCACGGTGGCCGAGAGTAGAATGAATTGTGGGCAGGCACCATAGAGCTGGCACAGCCTTTTCAAACGCCGAATCACCTGATTAAGATGGGATCCAAAGATGCCGCGATATGTGTGGACTTCATCCAGGATGACAAAAGAGAGATTTTTAAGAAGCTTTTCCCAATTTTGATGATAGGCCAGAATACCCCGATGAAGCATATCAGGGTTCGTGAAAAGGATCTGGGGTGGTTTTGTTCTTATCTTTTTTCGCCTGTATGGGCTCGTATCTCCATCATAAATCTCTGCTGAGACGTGCGCATCCTTGGTTCCTTTTAGCCACACAGCAAGATTTTTCAATTGATCCTGCTCCAGGGCCTTTAAGGGGAAGAGATACAAGGCTCTGGTATCCTTGTTCTTTAGGATTTCCTCCAGAACCATTAGATTGTAGATCAAGCTCTTGCCGCTGGCTGTTGGGGTGGCTACCAACACATTGTTCCCCTGTCGGAGATGGGTAATGGCCTCCACCTGATGGGTATAAAGCTGGTTAAAACCAAGGTGATTCATGGTTTTTCGGATGTCGTGATGAAAGTCAATTCGATGGCCGTAGAGTGGCTCATGTGGGGGGATGTATCTGTGGTATACGAAGGCTTCGCGGAATTCCGAGTAGGTCTTTATGGATTTAACATATTGAGAAAGTTTCACGTCTATATTACGCTCCCTTTGAATATTCTTCAACGGGTTATGCAGAATTTTGATGACTTATTAACATGTTTTGTATATTAATAGTACATTACATAATAAGCAAGGACAGGAAAGAGCAACAGACTATGAATGCTATGAATGATAAAGAAAAGATCCCCCCTGTCAAACTTCTTCACTACAAAAAGGGTGATCTTATCGTAAAACAAGGCGACTACGGTATCTCAATCTATAAGGTCATCAAAGGTAAAGTACAGATATTCAATGAATCAGGGGACAAAGAGTTTGATATAGATACTCTGGGCCCTGGTGGCGTCATCGGGGAGATGAATTTTTTGGACAAGGCCCTCGAGGCACGGTTTTCCTCTGCAAGGGCACTTGAGGATTCAGAACTGGAGGCATGGCATCCTACGGGCCTTGCAAATGAATATGAGCAGATGCCTTATATTATCAGGTACATAGCCAAACAGACATTGAAACGCCTTATTCGCATGAACAAACTCACCGTCCAGCTGACTGACCAGGGAGAAAAGGATAGAAGGGCGGCACAGAGGGAACAAGTTCCCGCCCGGCGGCACTTTTACCGCAAGGGAGTAATCCTGGATTGTGTTTATCGACCAGTTGATTCACCTTCAAAGGCTCGTTTAGAGGGCCTGATAAAGGACATTAGCCTAAGCGGAATGGGGCTGGATGTCAGGACAAAAAACGCACTAAAGTTTTCTCATAAACCCGGGGCTAAATTCCACCTGGAAACGGTGCTCCCAAACGGTAAAGAGATTGATTTCACTGCTAAAATTGTTTCAGTGATAGATGATAGGACCCCCGGAAAACTTTTCCTGGGAATGACTTTTGATGAATTAGCGGACGGGGCAAGGAAGAGCCTTGGTTTTTTCCTTATGCCTACTTAAAGGGGACCATAGAATATGACCATTGATGGGTTGGTATACGGGTATGTAGCTAATGAAGAGACTTACCAGGATAAGGCGGTTATTATCGAAGAGGGGAGCAAGGGCGACTGGGTCTATGTAATTCTGAAAGGGAGCGCAAAAGTAAGAAAAAGGACACGCAAAGGAGTTGTGACCCTTGATACCCTCAGGGAAGGGGATATCTTTGGAGAAATGGTCTTGCTGGAAACCGGTCAGGAGCTAAGGAGCGCATCAGTTGTGGCAGCAGATGGTCCTGTACGGTTGGGCGTGCTGGACTCTGAACGATTGGTCAAGGATTATGGTACATTGTCGCCACAGCTCAGGGCACTTATGAGGTCGCTGATCCGGAGGCTCAAAGAAACGACCGATAGCGTGTGTAACGCGGTTGTTGAAAATGCAGGGCGAGGACATCCCCTGAAGCTTGATCAGGTGCTGGCGAGCGAACCAAATAAAGCATAATGCCCTAACCCGGATAAACCGGAAAAGTGCCTATTTATCCCGCTTGCAGCGGGGAAGTTAAGGAGTCGCTTCGCTCCGTCTATTCACATAAAGTAGACAGAATTTCACAGATCTCTTCTGGCCGCTTCCAACTGACCCTGACAATGCTCCCATTTTAGAAGTGACGACTCCAGTTTTTCCTTGACATCATTATATTCATTGATCAAGGGTACACTCTTTTTCGTATCCTTAAAAACTTTCGGGTCGGCAAGCCTCTTGCCCAGGTCTTTTTCTCGTAATTCAAGTTCAGCAATCATC
>JBDRPB010000029.1:0-15086 GCA_043809485.1 Pseudomonadota bacterium
AATTTGCATAGCTTTTTAACGGCTGTTAGAAGGGCAGGGATCAAAGATTTTCAATTTCGGGATCTCCGGCATACATGCGCCAGCCACATGGTTATGCGTGGAAGGAATTTGAAAGAGGTCCAGGAGCTATTAGGCCACACAGACATGAAAATGACATTGAGGTATTCGCACTTGAGCAAGGAGCACATGAAGGAAAGCGTAAATTCTTTATGCGGATTGACCGGTTATGTCAAAATTGATATGTCAGAAAGTGACAGATTTGCCGATTCTAAGGGCAGTTGACCATGTATAACCAGTTGATATTATTAGATAGTGTTATTAATGTAACCTGATTATACATGATCAAACGAGAAGTCAATGAATATTGATGGGTTGTAGGTAATCACCGTGGTCATTTACATCAAAGGAGATAAATCCTGTGCACTCCACACTTGAGCTGTCAGAACTTAACACCAAGATAGGTCGGCTTTTCATGGCCGGAATGCCTGGTAAGGAACTGGATGCGGACACAGAGGCTCTCATTCGGGATTATTGTCTGGGCGGGGTGATTCTGTTTAGCAGGAACATTGAAAATCCTGTTCAACTGGCCGGGCTTTGTAAGGACTTGCAAGACAGGGCTATGAAATATCACGGCATCCCACTTTTTCTTGCCGTTGATCAGGAAGGGGGCCCTGTGGCCAGGCTAAGGGAGCCTTTTACCTGTTTCCCCGGCAACGAGGCCATTGGAGCGGACCCGAAGCCGATGGATAGGGCCAGGGAGTTTGCTGAAGTTACAGCGAGGGAAATGGCCTTAGTAGGACTCAACATGGATCTCGCACCGGTAGTGGACGTTAGGCGGGGTGAGCCTGAAAAGCACCTGGCAGGTCGAACTTTCAGCGACGACCCGAAAAAAGTTGCAATGCTTGGGCAGGTAGTCATTAAAGCACTTCAGGAAAATGGAGTGATGGCCGTGGCCAAGCACTTCCCGGGTTTGGGCAAGACATCGCTGGACCCCCATCATCATCTCCCAACAATCGAATTGGATGGCAGGGAAATGGAAGAAATCAATCTCCCACCTTTTAAAGAGGCCATAGCGGCAGGTGTTTCTGGTATCATGACATCGCACGCAATATATCAGTCTGTTGAGCCGGGGCTTCCCGCTACCCTTTCCAATAAGATCCTTTCAGAACTTCTCAGAGAAACAATTGGCTTCAAGGGATTAATTCTAACCGATGACCTTGAAATGGGTGCAATCAAAAAGAAGTGGGGGGTGGCCGAAGGGGCCGTCGCATCCTTTGAGGCAGGGTCTGATCTCCTTTTGATATGTGAGGACCAAACCCGGGTCCTTGAAGCTATCGAGATTCTTAGAATGAAGGTGATCCGGGGCGAAATCTCGGGGCATAGACTTCACCAGTCTCTTGGACGGATCATGAAGGCCAAGTCCAAATTTTTAGAGAAGACAAAAAAAGTGTCTATTAAGGAAGTAAGAGCTTATTTCAGCCTGTAAGGCGCACCAAAGGATATAAAACGGCTTACGGCTACCAGGATAAGGCCGGACAGAAAAAAGCCGTAAAGACCAAAATCATTCAATCCCATAAGTTTCCCGGACAATGCCAATCCCCCTCCAGCCACCATGGCTGAGATCGCGCCCCCCCTGTTTAGCTTAAGCTTGTGCCTCCAAAAACCGAGAAGAATTGGGAAAACAAGTCCGGATGTATAAACAGTATAGCCAAGAAGGAGGGATGAGATGACTCCTTTTAGCCTTAGCGCGACTGCAAGAGAAAGGATACCTATCACCACGATAAGGAATCTGGAAAGAAAAAGGAGTTTTTTCTCTGATATGCCTGATCTTAGAAGGGGCTTTATTACATCAACTGACAGAATTGTACTGGTTGTTAATAGACATGTGTCTGCTGAGGACATCATTGCGGAAAGGAGTGCGGCAATAACGAGTCCATTCAATCCAACGGGGAAAATATGGTTGATTATTGTCGGAAAGGAAGCCTCCGGACTAATCTGTGGAAATAATACCCTGGCCGACATGCCAATCATAGTGATAATAAAGGCAAATGGTACTGATGCCAGGGCTACCGCCATGGTGGCACTCCTGGCGGTCTTTTCGTCCTTGGCACAAAAGAGTCTTGAGTATATGTCGGGTCCTACCAGATAGCTCGACCCAACCAAAAAGAGATATGTAGCTAATGTTTTCCAGGTAAAATGTGAGTTTACTGGAAATGAAAAGTAGTCCGCACCAAGGGTTTCTTTCATTGACAAAACCCCTCCCACTTTGTCAAGACAAAGGGGAATCGAGACAAGAATTGCAATAATAATAATTAGGCTCTGGATTGTATCTGTTCTAACAACTGAATGTTGTCCTCCTAACAGCGTGTATGTGATAAAGACAACAGCAGTTATGATCATTAAAAGGGAAGGGGGGGCTTTTAAAATGGTCTCTAAGATTTTTCCTGCTGCAACGATCTGGCCTGCAATAATACCCGTCCAGGCAATCACTATCAAGCATGAGGCAATGAGCTTCGTCTCGACTCCATACTGAATCTCAAGAATTTCCGGTAAAGTGTAAAGAGAATACCCCCTGACCTTTTCTGCCAGAAAAAGTCCCAGGAAAAAAAGCCCCATAGCCCCTACCAGAAGCCACCAGGATCCTACCAGACCCTGCCTGTAACCCAGGCCGGCCATTCCAACGGTGGAAGAGCCCCCGATTATGGTGGCAAAAAGGGAGCCGGCAACAATCAGGAAGGGGGCTTTCCTATCTGCAACAAAAAAACTGTCTATCCCTTTGATGACCCTAAAGGATCTGCTGCCAATATAAATCAGGCCCGAAAAATATATAAAAATAATGGCAATATCCATGTCTACATCAATATTACATCTCCGGAAAATATCCTGTGATATTTCCCTGCATTATCTTTGAGAATCAGAACTCCGTCTCTATCAATATCCTGGACTTGTCCGGTATGCTTAGTACCTGTCGCCTCAACTGTTATCTGCCGTCCGATAATATTCGAAAGCTCTTTCCATCGTGTTAAGATGGGCTCAAAACCGATTCTTCCAAATATTTTGTAATACCTCTCATACTGCTTTAAGTATTCCCTTATAACCCTGATCCTTGGAAAGTGCTTTCCCGTTTCAATCAAAATCGAAGTTGCTTTTTCTCTGATATCGTCAGGGAAATCCGGTGTGTTAACATTAAGTCCTAAACCGACTATAATATAATCTATTACATCAACCTCGGCCCTGATTTCCGTAAGAATGCCTGCTATCTTTTTCCCGCCAATGAGGACATCGTTTGGCCATTTAATACTGACCCTCAATAGCGTCAGGGAAATGAGGGCCTCAGCCACGGCAACCGCGGTCAACAGGGTTGTTTTGGGCGCCTCGTCTGGAGATATGCCCGGTCTCAAGATAAGGGAAACGTAAATTCCTTCCCGGGATGGAGAAAACCAGTTTCTTCCCTTCCTTCCCCTTCCGTCTGTCTGTTTTTCAGATACAATAACTGTTCCTTCAGGGGCACCCTGATCCGCTAACTCTTTTGCCCTTGTATTGGTGGAGTCTGTTTCACTGAAGTAAACGATATCTCCCCTGCCAAAAATTTCTGTAGTGAGCCCTTCGCGGATTTCATTGGCTAAAAGCAGATCGGAAGCCTTCTTGAGAATATATCCTTTTCTCGGAGACGATTCTATAACGTAGCCATCTTTTCGCAGCTTCTGGATATGTTTCCAGATGGCCGCCCGGCTAACGGACAATTTGCTGCTTATTGATTCACCGGATATCCAATTTCCTTTACTTTCTTTTAGAAACGCTAATAACTGATTTTTTGTGGACATGGCCTACGAGTTTTCCAAATAGGTGAAATAAATCCTACCTCCGCGGCTAACAGTGTGTCGATAACATCCATTTTTGATATTGTCAACCAAGTTATTTATTTTGGTTTACGATTGTGAGGCTATCTGCTTGAAAGGTAGCTTTTGTTTTGAAGGGAGTAGTAAATCGTAAATAGGGGCTGGCTTGGTACTTTTTCCGTAAGCGTTCACAGGTTCAGGGTTCAACGTTCAGGGTTAGGGGCTGGGACAAAATTGAAGACCCGAAGTCCTCGTAAAAAAAATGCTGGTTTTGCCACATAATTGCCAAATACCATGTTCCAGATTTGTGGGGATGTGGAAGCGGTCGGTTTTCCCGTACAAAACGTTTACAAAATGACGTACGGTGATGAGAATGCAACCTTTGAACCTCTGAACCTTTGAACCCGTGAACGGTTACAAGAAAAAAGCGGTTGAGAGGGTTTTGTTGAAATTCCAACAAAGCAAGGCTTCTCACTATTTGAGACCTATACCCAGCCTGTAGGCCCAGTTCAGGGCAAGTAAGACAGAAAAAATAGCAATACCCCAGCGAGCCCTACCGGCCTTTAGCCGCAGGAATCGGTTACGTGAAATTTTAACACCGGCCAGCAGGCCCGCAGCGTTCCACGCGAACACGAGCAAAACCGCGACATACACCAGGCAGGCGATAGGGGAGTTGTACAGAGCGGAGGCCCAGTCCCCATGAGACATGGCCCAGAACGATCGGGTAAAACCGCAGAATGGACATGGATAGCCTGTCAGTTGAAGAAATGTGCAGGGTCTTAAAGGTAAGAGATTACCTGGAATCCACCTCGACACAAACAAAACGATCCCTGTCAATAGGGCAAGGGGAAAATGTGCCCCCACCACGTCCCAGTAGGAACGAGGGCGGGTCAAGGACAAGAACGGCGAATGGTGGGCTCCGATTCGCCGTTCTCCAGCAGATTCCATTGGAAAGAGTTACTCCGGTTTTTCAGCGTTAGTGTTTGTGTCTGAATCTGTATCAGTGGCAGGCGTTTCAACGGTAGTGGCAGGTTTCTCGACCTCACTGAACACATCGCGGTAGGCCACGGTCAGGATACAAACCTGGATAGGGGCAGTGACAGCCATACCAATTCCGCATGCAATGGCTCCGATACTTCCGATAATACTCGCGACAACTGAAAGGCCCAAAAAAGGCCAAAAATTGGTTTTAACAATGTTGAAGCTCTCCATTGAGGCGGGCCAGAATTCCATACGTTTGTCTACGATGAGGAAGAGACCGAACATAAGGAAAGCTTGAACGACATAAACAACACATAGGGAGGCCAGTTGTCCAACACAGGGGATGAGAGCAAGGATAAGGGATACGACGAGAACGGCAGCTCCCCAGACTACTACAAAGATCAAGGAGTTCAGGAAGTAATCAAACCCTTTAAATACGTTTCCAACTTCGGGTTTTGGCTCCGTCTTATCGAAAAGGCGCAAGGTAATCAGAATGATACCCGCCAACATGGGTCCGGCCAGTATCCCTATTGTCACAGCACTGATTACCAGGGCAATGAGCGAGGCCAGCACAAGAACGCCGAGATTTTCTTTATACAGGTTGAATCCCTTTTCAAACCACTCACCAAATTTGACTTCAGCTTTATCCATTTTTACCCCTCCTTAATTTTCTGGTTGATGAAAGAGCATATATGTTCCCCCTGGAACAGTCAACCCTTGTCTAAAGCCTCCCTGATTTTTACGGACATCTGTTTTATATTAAAGGGTTTCTGGATAAATACATTGCAGCCGTTAACCAACAGATCCTTAGTCTGGTCATTGATACTATATCCGCTCGAGAGAAGGACCTTGACGTCAGGGTTTATCCCATGCATATGATCATAAGTCTCTTGGCCACCCATGTCCGGCATAATCATATCCAATATAACCATGTCAATCTTATCCTGGTTCTGTTTATAGATTTCTACGGCTTCTTTGCCGCTTCTGGCCACGAAAAAATTGTAACCCAGGGTGCTCAGCATATCCTTGCCAACATCAATTATCATATCCTCGTCATCAACCAGAAGAATTGTTTCCTCGCCTTTCAAGAACTTTTCAGCCACCTGAATTTCTTTTATGAGTTCTTTTTGAGATCTCGGTAAGTAAATGTTAAAAGTGGCTCCATCACCCTTGTTACTGTCAACCTTAATGATACCGCCATGATTTTTGATGATGCCGTAAGCAGACGCGAGTCCCAGGCCGGTCCCTCTTCCCATTTTCTTGGTGGTAAAGAAAGGGTCGAAGATGCGTTGCTTAGTTGCATTGTCCATACCCACTCCTGTATCTCTGACAGATATTTTCACGTAATTGCCGGGTTCGATACCATAAGGCTTCACAAATACCTGATCAAGCATAACGTTTTCTGTTTCAAGATACAGGTCGCCGCCATTAGGCATGGCCTGCCAGGCATTGACATAGAGATTTAACAGGACCTGCTCAATCTGTCCTTGATCTGCTTCTACGATCCAGATGCCCTCCTGAAATTTTGAGTGTACACTAATCTCCTTTTTCGTGCGACCGAACATCTCAGAACTTTTTTCTATTAGCTCGTTTAGACTGACCGGCTTGACCTCATATTTTCCGCCTCTTGAAAACCCTAACAACTGTTTCGTAAGGCCCGCCGCATTTTGAATATATTGTTCAATGTGTCTCAGTTTTTCATAATGCGGATGGCCTGGATCAACATCCAAAAGCATTAATGAAGCGTTTCCCTGGATCCCCATGAGCAGGTTATTAAAATCATGAGCAATGCCACCGGCCAGCGTACCAATAGCCTCCATTTTTTGCGCATGCTGGAGTTGGCCTTCAAGTTTTTCTTTTTCCTTCTCTGCCTGTTTACGTTTGGTAATGTCGTTTCCAATACCGAGAATACCCACAATTTGACCATTTTCATCTAATCTTGGTGTTAATGTTGAATGAATCCAGAGTTCGCGCCCGTCTTTCGCAACTTCTCTTATCTCAAAGGTTAATTCTTTATTATCTGAAAATACTGATGATTTAATTTTTTGTATACCTTCCTTTGTTTCATCATCCGGATAGAGTATGTCTATTTTTTGTCGACCAATTATTTCTTCAGCCTTGTATCCAAAGATGTTTTCAGCACCTTTGTTCCAGAATAACACGTTGGAATCAAGATCGGTCGAGATGATGGAAATGGAAGAAGAGCTGTCCAGTATGTTTTTCAGGAATTTGTTTGTTTCCTGGAGCGCCTCCTCCGCGCGCTTGCGCTCCGATATCTCCTGCTGCAGAAGCGCATTGGCCTCTGACAGCTCGGCTGTTCGCTCTCCCACACGCTCTTCAAGCTCGTCGCGAGCTGTCTGTAATGCCTCCTCGGTCCGCTTGCTTTTGGAATAGAGCAACGCGTTTTCCAGGGACACTGCCGCCGGAAAACTCAATCCGGTAAGTAAAAAGAGATCATCTTTCCGGAAGCCGTAGGGCACCCTAACAGAGTGTACGTAGATTACACCCCGGGTTTGCGACTTACTTATCAAGGGGACACACATTATGGATTTGATTTTAAGGTTTACGATGCTATCGGATAGATTTTCCTCATCTTCTTGACTCGTATCTGACATCATTACTGCTTTGCCATCGCGTATGACTCGATCCACTATAGTCCGACTGTAGCTGTTTTTATTATTCCTCCTTTTGTCTCGTGATCTGGTTATTATTTCTTTGAGTTTCCCAGTGGTGTCATCAATTAGTATAATCGCTCCGCCGTCTATTCTTCTAAAACGGTCGAAGAGAGAATCCATAATTTTTTGGGCTATTTCATTGATATCCAATGACTGCATCAGTGCGGAAGATACCTCATAGATCAGTTCCAGTTCCCTTTGATTCGTAATACGCCTTTCCCTGTATGAAAGATCCTTTTTTCTCCCATTAAGCTTTTCCGAAAGGTTTATGGAATACTTTGTATTCGCGCTATCACTTGGGCATTCCCTGCCCAGGCTAATCACGGTGTCCCCGATGGAAACGGGAAGCCCTTCCTCCACCTCGAACTCATAACCGGGCTTTATCGGGTCTCCGTCAATCCAGGTGCCGTTCTCGCTTTTTAAATCCTCAATTAGTAATATTCCGTCCCTTTTGATAATTTTTACATGTTTTCTTGAAATAGAACGGTCCTTAATTTGAACGTCATTGTCAGAAGCCCTTCCAATAAAGGTGGCGTCACCTTTAAGTTCGGTGGACGTGCCTCCCATTGGTCCGCTAACAATATAGAGCTTGGTCATTGAACACCCCGTAACTTAAAAAAAAAGTTTAATTCTTCCCACCGCGGCGGGATACAATTTCCAAGACGTTAATTATTTTCTATCCTTGCCCTGATTCTTCTTTCGAACCAGGACTCTATCAATGCCCTGTCAAATCGCCAGTGCTTCCCTATCTTAGCGCAGGGGATTTGACCTTCACTGCAAAGCTTATATAGAGTGGATTTCGGAATCCGAAGCCACATGCAAACCTCATCCGCATTCAACACGTCTCGGGCCCGCATTTTTACCTCCTGCCTGTATTTCCGTATGATGCTTGTTTTACTCATTAATCGTCTTTGTAATCGGATATCCTCGTTATTCCGTATTATTCATGAAACGTGCCAGGGAAGGGCGTTTAATCGGGGAAGGGAATTGTTTATGAATTATAATGAGTTATGTATGAGTTGCTGATCAGCGAGTGTGAGTGGATGAACCGGATTCATGTGATTCAGTCTGTCATTATGATATATCAACACATGGAGACTTAGATGAATTATTAGGTATTTCAGCAGGTTAACCTTTATTCGCCAAAATGACCTGCCATACGTCATTTTGACCTGGTTGGCAGTTTACCGAAATTGCTGTTTCCGTTTTCCAGGAGTTGTGGTAATAAAAAAGGATAGTTCAGCTGGCGCAAATTCTTCAATCAAAAAGGATCTGTATAAATGGATAAAGAAGTTTTCAGGCAATTTGGTTATGAATTTGTTGATTGGGTGGCAGATTACATGACTGACGTGGCAAAACATCCGGTGGTCTCGCAATTAAGTCCAGGTCAAATCAAGGAAAAGATACCTTTGGAACCACCCCTTGAGGGTGAGGCAATGGAAAGGATTTTTTCAGATTTCAAAGAAACGATTCTGCCGGGAATAACCCACTGGCAGCATCCTTCATGGTTTGCATACTTTCCGGCCAACAACAGTCCCCCATCCGTTCTGGCAGAATTGCTAACAGCCGGTCTTGGTGCTCAGTGTATGATCTGGCAAACATCCCCGGCTGCAGCAGAATTGGAAGAAGTGGTTTTGGAATGGTTGCGCCAGATGCTTGGGCTTCCTGAAGGAATGGCCGGCACCATACAGGATACAGCCTCTACTGCAACGCTGTGTGCTTTGTTGACAGCAAGGGAAAAGGCAACGAACTTTGAAGCAAATCTTAAGGGACTAAAAAAGCCGCTTATGGTCTATGCCTCAGAGGAAATGCATTCAAGTATAGAGAAGGCCGTTAAAATCGCCGGGTATGGGAAGGAAGCGCTGCGGTATATACCGACGGATGATGCATTTGCAATGCTCCCATCAAAGCTGGAAGAGATGATTGTTCAGGATAAAGGATCAGGACTGGTACCTGCCTGCGTAGTAGCCACGCTCGGGACAACTTCTTCCACAGCCATGGACCCGTTGAGTGCCATTGGGAAGATCAGCCGGCGTCACGGCTTGTGGCTCCATGTTGATGCGGCTTTTGCCGGAACAGCCGCTATCCTTCCGGAAAAGAGAGACATGCTGAAAGGAGCTGAGTATATGGATTCATTTGTCTTTAACCCCCATAAGTGGATGTTCACCAATTTCGACTGCTCAGCCTATTTTGTAAAAGATCCGGGCGTCTTGATCCGGACCTTTGAGGTTCATCCTGAATACCTAAAAACCGGCGTGGATGATCAAGTGAAAAATTTCCGCGACTGGGGCATCCAGCTTGGGAGGAGGTTCAGGGCTTTGAAACTGTGGTTTGTGATTCGGTCCTACGGGGTAAAGGGACTGCAGGCAATGATCAGAGAGCACATACGGTTGGCTGAGATATTCAAAAACTGGGTAGAGGAGCATAAACACTTCGAACTCATGGCACCCGTGAGTTTGAGCCTTGTTTGTTTCCGGCTGAATGATGGACGCCCGGAGGATTCCCTAAACAGATTGAACAGTCAATTCCTCGACAGTCTTAACCATACCGGAAAGGTGTTTTTAACCCATACAACCTTAAAGGGAAAATATGTTCTTCGGATGGCAATTGGGCAGAGGACGACAGAGGAACGGCATGTCCGGGAGGCATGGGACCTGATGAACGAAAATGCAGCAGAGCTATTGAAAACGTCGGCGTAATAGAGCATTATGTGTTTGTTCATGTGTTATTTTATGAGGGGTTAGTTTGACTCTAACAGAGAAGGGGAAAAACATGAAGTTTCGAGCATTCGTTTTTGTCTCGGCCTTTTTCATGAGCATGATCGTAGCATGGGGTGCACCGCCTCCTGATACGGACACAATCCCACCTGCTCTTGAAACATGGAAATCCTGGGTTCTTCACGGTCAGGATGAGCGCTTTTGTCCCACCTCCTACAACAGCGGAGATGTATATCGATGCATCTGGCCATCGCGCCTGGACCTGGATGTAGACCGGAAAGGAGGCCGGTTCAGCCAGAGCTGGCTCGTTTTTAAGGATGGATGGGTCCCTTTGCCGGGTGGACCTGAGACATGGCCACAGAATGTCAAGATCGACGGAAAGGTCGTAACCGTGGTGGGGAAAAGACAGATTCCTTCTGTTCACGTGACACAAGGAGAGCACATGGTTGATGGCTATTTTCTATGGAGTGATCTGCCGGAAATGATCCGTGTCCCGTATGCGAGCGGTCTGGTTAGTCTTGCAATAAATGACGAACCCGTGAATTTTCCTTTGCTGGAGAGCGACGGACGTCTGTGGCTCCAAAAGCAAGAGACACTACGAACACAGGAGGAGGGATTGGGGGTCCGGGTCTATCGTTTAATTCAAGATGCCATCCCCATGCACGCTACAACTCATTTGCAAGTCGATGTCTCTGGTCAGGCGAGAGAGATCAAACTAAAGGGAGTGCTTCTGGAGAATTTTGTTCCCCTGAGTATTGTAAGTTCCCTGCCCGCCAGGCTTGGGAAAAAGGGCGAGTTGATGATACAGGCACGCCCGGGCCGATGGGAGATTCAGGTCCTTGCGCGGTCAGAAGGTCCGGTTCATAAAATTGGGCCTGGGGATGTGCCTTATGGGCAGGAGATCTGGGCCTTCCAGCCTCAGAATCACTTGCGTATGGTGAACGTCCAGGGGTTCCATCCATCGATCCCCATCAGACCGGCCTCCCTTCAAAATGGAAAGAGTTTTCTGCATTTGTCCTTAAACCTAATGATGAAATAATGTTTAAAGAAATCCGTCGGGGCGATCCTGACCCTGCGCCAGATCAACTGCATTTGAAAAGAAACTGGTGGCTTGATTTTAATGGAAAAGGGTTAACCATTCAGGACCAGATTCATGGGACAATGAGCCGCCAATGGTACCTGACCATGAATCCCCCTGCTGCTCTTGGGAGGGTATCTGTGGATGGGAAAGATCAGCTCATAACCAGCCATGGCAAGGACAAGAAGCCAGGAGTGGAACTCCGGAGGGGCCAACTAAACCTTGTGGCTGAATCCAGATTAGATGCCCCTGCCAGGACCCTCCCCGCTGTTGGGTGGGATCACGACTTCCAGTCTGTAACAGGTTCTCTAAATCTGCCATCCGGTTGGCGTCTCCTCACAGCAAGAGGCGTGGATGTGATGCCCGGCACATGGTTTGAGAGGTGGACTCTTCTGGATCTCTTCCTGGTTTTGATTATAGCCCTGGCCGTGTTCAAACTCTGGAACTGGCGCTGGGGCATACTGGCACTTGTGACGGTTGCACTAACTTATCATGAACCCGGTTCTCCCCGGCTTGTGTGGCTCCATTTGCTGGCGGCGTCAGCTCTTTTACGGTTCCTGCCCGAGGGTTGGTTCAGAAAGCTCGTAAATTTTTGGCGACTGGGTTCTATTTTAACTTTACTGGTCCGGCCATCCCCTTTATGGTCCAGCAGGTCCGATGGGGTGTCTACCCCCAATTAGACTCGCCAGGGGTTGGTGTCTGGATGGCCGGCTCACAACACATGGACGCCGGGATCCAGAGCGATGAGGGTATGGTACGAAGAACGGTGTCAAAGGCAAAAAAAGCCCAACCAGGAACCAGGTCGTACGCCGTTTCAGAATCAATGGAGGATAAACGTGAGTATTATAAGCACCAGCAGCAGGCAGTGTTCATCCAGGACCCCAATGCACTGATTCAGACAGGTCCGGGGTTGCCCAGGTGGAAATGGCGCACCTTTACCATGAAATGGAACGGGCCGGTAAACCGCGACCAGCACGTTAGTCTCTGGCTGGTGCCGCCCTGGATGAATCTCATTCTTGCATTTGTACCCGTTTTTTTACTTACTGTTTTGATTTGGTGCTTGATGGGGTTCCGTCAGTGGAAGTTGCCATCTGGCAGCTTCATCTTTACAGCAGCCTTAGTGTGTATGCTGCTTTTATCAGGGCCGGCAGCAGGGTCGCAAAAAAGCGACGGCTTCCCTCCGGCCGAGCTTTTAAATGAACTCAAAAAACGACTCCTGGAAAAGCCGGATTGTCTGCCAGAATGCGCGGAAAGCCCCAGAATGGAGCTGACCGCAACCCCTGACAGTCTCCGTATCCTTCTTGAGGTCCATGCTGCTGTAGAAACTGCCATTCCTGTGCCCGGTTCGTTAGAGTCCTGGAGACCTGAGCAGGTGCTCCTTGGTTCTCAGCCCGCCAGGGGCCTGGCCAGGGACAGTGACGGTTCGTTGTGGATTATGGTTCCCGAGGGGATACACAGGGTGACCCTAACCGGCAGTATGCCGGCAGAAAATGCTTTTCAAATTCCATTGCCCTTGAAGCCGTACCGGGTGACCATACAAAGCCAAGGATGGGACGTGCAGGGTGTGGATAATGATGGCAGGGCAAAAGCCAGCATAAAACTGATCAGGCAAGAGGAGAATGAATCACGACAGCCGGCCAAGACTGCTATGACACTTCCGCCTTTTCTCCATATTGAACGGGTTTTATCTCTGGGATTGGACTGGCAGATCCGGACTACGGCCAGGCGGATAACACCTTTAGGGACGCCGATCGTACTTTCCGTGCCTTTGATTAGCGATGAAGCAGTAACAACGGCTGGAATACGTATTGAAAATGGGAAGGCCTTCATCCATATGGAGCCGAACATGAAGGAGATTATATGGAACTCTACCCTGAAACAGAAAAATCTGATCCAACTTCAGGCGCCGCGATTTGCCCCCTGGACAGAGTCCTGGATCCTGGATGCAAGCCCCATATGGCACTGTGAACTATCGGGTATTCCGATCATACACCATCAGGATCAATCCGGACACTGGAAGCCCCGGTGGCGACCATGGCCGGGTGAAGGAGTGAAGATTGAAGTATCTCGGCCAAAGGCAATACCAGGTCAGTTGCTGACCATTGATGAAGTAAATCTGACATTTACTCCGGGCCAGCGTTTTAACAGGGCCGATCTTTCATTGAAATTGCGGAGCAGTCAGGGAGGCCAGCACAAAATAACCTTGCCGGATGGGGCAAGGCTTCAGCAGGTTAGGATATTGGGGAAAGGACAACCCATCAAAGAGGGTGAGCGGGAAGTGATTATCCCCCTCCGACCTGGAAGCCAGACTGTTGATGTGGAATGGCACCAAAGAGCGGATTCTTCACTGTTGATTAGAGGTCCGTATGTCAGCATTGGACAGGAGGCCGTGAACGCCAATGTCAGCTTTCAAATGCCCAGGAATCGTTGGATTCTAATGACCGGCGGCCCACGTATGGGTCCTGCCGTTCTGTTCTGGAGTTATTTAATTGTCGTCATCCTGGCAGCGATTGGATTGGGGAGAGTGACCTGGACCCCACTTAAAACCCGTGACTGGCTCTTGCTGGGTTTGGGCCTGACCCAGGTGCATCCGCTTGTGGCTATCATGATTGTCGGCTGGTTGCTGTCGCTCGGGTTGCGTCAGAAGCGTCTGCCTGATGGCGGGTGGTTTTCTTTTAATATGACCCAGGTGATACTTGTGGCCTGGACCATCGCCGCCCTGATCGGCCTGTACATCGCTATTCAAAAAGGCCTTTTGGGCATCCCTGACATGCAGATCTCCGGCAACGGTTCATCCAATATGCGGCTAAATTGGACTCAGGATCGAATCGCAACTATCATGCCTCAACCCTGGGCGCTGACTTTGCCATTGTTTATGTTCCGTATCCTTATGCTCGTGTGGGCACTGTGGCTTGCACATTCTCTTCTGAAATGGCTCCGCTGGGGCTGGCGTTGTTTCAGTGAGGGAGGTCTGTGGAAGGAAATTGTACTGCGAAAAGAACAGACGTCACTGCCCGAATCTTTAGAAGGTTCTCCTCCCAAATGATTAAAGTGATACATTATGATTCCTTTAACTTTCGGGATAAGTTTGACAGCAGGGCGAAGCCCCTTTTTGAGGCTTCCGGTGTCATGGTACCCATGCCGCAGGCCGGGGTGAGGATGGACCTTTCGGAGAGCATGGCAGGATCAATGCCCCATGCATAAACGCGGTTGAGCCCCTCTTCAAGTTTTGAAAAAAGATCTTCTTCCACTGATTCATCACCGGTGAAGTTTGATGTGGGGACAATCCCCCAGGCCACTGTGCCGCCTTTCTTGAGAAACCGCACAATATCATCCGGATAAAGCAGGAAATAATCCATATATTCAAAGGCATCAAGGTTGATTATGTCCGGGCCTGCCTCTGCGATCATAGACCAGTCTGTGTTTCCGCAGCAATGAATGCCGACCAGGGTATCTGAGTTATCTTTCAGGTAATGGATGACCGTGCTAAGCAGATCAACGACCTTGTGGCGTTGAATGGATGTGAAGGCAGATCCAAAGCCGGAAAGGTAGGGCTCATCCAGAAAAATGACCGTTTTTTTCCCGGAGCTGGCAAGTTTTTGAACCTGCCAGAGTGCTTTAATGGCCAGGCCTTGAGTCATGGCCTCCAGGAGTTCGGGGTTGTGAAGCACTGAATTGCCATTTACATCGGTGACAGCCGCTGCAAAAGTAACAGGCCCGACAGTCTGACCTTTTATACAGGGACTTTGGAACGTACCCTGGTCAATGATTTCTAAAAGGGTGTAAAGTCCGGGGG
>JBDRPB010000030.1:0-4852 GCA_043809485.1 Pseudomonadota bacterium
AAAAGGCGCTTTCGCCGTCTACAGGCCAAAGGCTTTTAATCTTTGCACAGCCTCCGCAAGCCTTTCCCTTTTCTGAGTCAACGCGATACGGAAGTACCCTTCACCAGGCTCTCCGAAGCCATTGCCAGGGGTCACAACCAGGCCAGCATCCTCCAGCAGACGCTCGGTCAAGTCCGAAGATGTATAGCCTTCAGGGACCCTAATCCACAGATAAAAAGTCGCCCTGGGTGACTCCACCTCAAAACCAACATCATGGAGCCCCTTGACCATCAGGTCCCGCCGTCTCGAATAAACTTGAACCATATCTCTGACACAGGACTGGTCCCCACGTATGGCCTCTATACCTGCCATCTGAACGGCCTGAAAAACACCGGAATCAATATTGCTCTTGATGGTGCCAAGCCCGTCTATTGCCTCTCGGTTTCCAACAGCAAAGCCTATTCGCCAGCCAGTCATGTTATAGGTCTTGGAGAGAGAATGGAATTCAATCCCCACTTCCTTGGCTCCATCCGCAGCCAGAAAGCTGGGAGGACGATAGCCATCAAAAGCCATCTCGGTGTAAGCTGCATCATGGCACACCAGGATATTATTATCTCTTGCAAATTCCACGACTTTCCTGAAAAAATCCAGATCGGCAACCGCGGATGTAGGATTGTTCGGGTAGTTGATGAACATGATACGAGCCCTGGAGGTGATTTTGTCTGGAATCGCATTAAGGTCCGGCAAGAAACGGTTCTCACTCAAAAGTGGCATAAAATAGGATTCTCCGCCGGCAAACATAGTGGCAATATTATAAACAGGATACGCCGGTGCAGGTACCAGCGCCACATCGCCCGGATTGACAAAGGCCAATGGAAAATGCGCGATTCCCTCTTTGCTCCCAATAAGAGAAATCACCTCTGTATCCGGGTCCAGCTCAACCCCAAATCTTTCCTGGTACCATTTGGCTACCGCTTCTTTAAAATCGCCCATTCCTGAATAAGACGGGTACCTGTGGGTCGCAGGGTCCTCCGCAGCCTTTTTCAGCGCCTCAATAATGTGGGGAGGGGTTGGGAGATCAGGGTCTCCAATACCCAGGTCAATGATATCCACTCCTCGTGCTCTGACTTCGGCCTTTTTTCGATCAATCTCCTTAAAAAGATAAGGAGGTAATTTTTTTAGTCTTTCTGCCTTTTCGAAAATATTCATTTCTACCTCACTCCAACCCCAGAACATCCTGCATATCATACAATCCTTGCGGCTGCTTCATTACCCACAGCGCGGCCTTTACAGCCCCGCGGGCAAAATTATCCCGGTTGTGGGCACGGTGAATAATTTCCAGTCTCTCACCGATTCCCCCAAACATTACTGTATGTTCCCCGGTAATATCGCCCGCCCGCCAGGTTTGTATACCGATTTCCTCATCGGTCCTTTTACCAATGGCCCCCTTGCGCTCATACACGCCCACTTTTTCAAGATCACGCCCCACGCTCTCAGCCAATATTTGAGCAAGACGCATGGCAGTCCCGCTTGGGGCATCCTTTTTAAGCCTGTGGTGGGCTTCAAGGATTTCCATGTCATAATCCTTGCCAAGGATTCGAGCCACATCTCCTGCAATTTTGAACATAACATTGACCCCAACACTCATATTCGGTGACATGACACACTTGGTCTTCCTGCCTAAAGACTCGATCTCTTCGAGGGTATCGCCAGTGATCCCCGTAGTGCCAATCACCATGGCAATTCCCTGGGTTGCAATCATTTGGATGTTTTCCAGGGTGGCCTGAGGGGTGGTAAAGTCTATCAATACCTCGCCCTGATCGATTACGTCCTTGAGAGCGCCCACGATTTTAACACCCAATTCCCCAACCCCTGCCACTTGACCTGCATCCTCATTTATCATGGGATGATCCGGCCGCTCAAAAGCCCCGGCTAAAACAATATCCGGATTCTGATGGACCATGGAAATGATTCGCCTTCCCATACGACCGGCAGCGCCGGCTATTATAGCTTTGATCATGGCTATTTCTCCATCTTCAATTAAAGAAGGCCATATTCCTGAAGCGCCTTCTTAAGTTTTTCCAGATTCGAGGGTGCCATGGGGCATAGGGGCAACCTCATCTCATCCTGGATCTTTCCCATTAGAGCCAGAGATGTCTTCACAGGAATCGGGTTGGTCTCATAAAACATGGCCTGACACAGCGGAAAGAGTTTGTAATAAAGCGCTTTCGCCTTTTCGATATTCCCTTCTTCCCATGAATTCACCATATCAGCCGTGTCTTGAGGGGTAATGTTGGCGACAACGGAAACAACCCCCTTTCCACCAATGGAAAGAACCGGTAAGGTCACGTTGTCGTCACCAGAGAGCAGTGTGATGCTGTCCCCTGCGAGTCTCACGATCTCGGCCATCTGGACAAGGCTCCCCGATGCCTCTTTAATGGCTACCACTTCCGGCAGTTCCGCTAAGCGGGCTACAGTTTCAGGCAGCATGTTGACGCTGGTCCTGCCTGGCACATTGTAAAGTACCTGGGGTAAAGGTACTGCCTTTGCGATTGTCTTGAAGTGCTGGTAAAGACCTTCCTGGGTTGGTTTATTATAGTAAGGAGTTACCTGCAGGGTGGCATCAGCACCCGCTTTTTTGGCGTACTCTGTAAGTTCAATGGCTTCCCTGGTGCTGTTTCCACCAGTCCCCGCGATGACCGGGACCCTTTTATTTACAGCCTCCACGGCAATATCAATGACCCGGTTATGTTCCGCAACACTTAAAGTGGCCGATTCTCCGGTCGTACCGCACGGCACAACAGCGCTGGTGCCGTTTTCGATCTGAAACTCAATTAGCCTGCGATAGGCCTCCTCATCCACTTTTCCTTTTTTAAACGGCGTGACGATCGCAACAATTGATCCTTTAAACATGATAACCTCCCTGGTTTAGACCTCGTTGAGTAGTTGAGTGGTTAAGTGGTTGAGTAGGGAAATAATTACTATTATTTCCAGATGTTATAACTTTTCAAACATCGAATGTCCAATTTTCAAGTAAATAATAGATATGATCATTATAAACCAACGCACTCAAAAAAACCGCTACAAGGCTTCGGCGTGAAGTTGACCCTGATAAACGATCGAGGTGTTGCCTTGGAGCCAAACTTCATCAAAAGAATCACCCTTTCTTCGGAAATGGATTATTAAATCTTCTCCTCCCTTAGTCTTCACTTTCACAGGAGAGCTTACCATCCCTCGAATCGAGCCCACCAGAGCGCAAGCGATGGCTCCGGTCCCGCAAGCCAGGGTCTCGTCCTCAACACCCCTCTCATATGTCCTTATCTCCAGTTGGTCAGTCCCTATTGCCCTCATGAAGTTGGCATTGGTTCCTTCCGGGGAAAAACGCGCATGGTACCGGATAGCCCTCCCTTGTTCCGTGACAGGGTGATTCAAAATGTCTTCAACATGAACCACCACATGAGGAACACCTGTATTGACAAAATCGACACTCTTCCAGCCTTGCTGGCTTTTCAGGTCAATATCCAAATGAAGGCCCCTGGGCTTAGGCATCAGGACCTTTACAATGCGGCCTTCTACTTCTGCGTACACAGGCCCTGCCAGGGTCTCAAAGGTCATTTTCGGGCCAGCGATACCCTTTAAGAAGGCGAAACGGGAGACACAACGCCCTCCGTTACCGCACATCTCCACCTCCCCCCCGTCTGCATTAAGGTACCGCCATCCAAAATCGTATCGATCCGATTTGGTGACAAAGATTACGCCATCTGCGCCCACCGACTCCCTACGCCTGCAGGCCCTTTCCACCAAACGGCCCAACTCTTCATCCTTAATCTGCCCATTTCTGTTATCAATCAAGATAAAATCGTTCCCGCTTCCGTTCATTTTCCAGAATTCAACGGTTTCCATATTCCCTCAATTCTGCATCCTGCCCCTGTAGATCTACGACAAAAAAGCTGGAATCATCTCCCCTTTGACCAGGTCTTCAAAGGTCTCCCTTTTCCTTATGATATAAAAGCGATCTCCTTTGACCATCACCTCGCAAGCCCTTGGCCTTGAGTTGTAATTGGAAGACATACTGAAACCGTAGGCGCCTGCACTCATAATTGCCATTAATTCTCCAGGCTCATAGCGCTCTACATACCTTTCCTTTGCAAGAAAATCCGCCGACTCGCAGATGGGACCCACAATATCGGCTTTGACTTTTTCGCGGCCGGATATTTTCACAGGCTGAATACCGTGGTATGAATTGTAAAGGCTCGGCCTTATTAAATCATTCATGGCTGCATCCACTATGAAAAATGTCTTTTCTGTAGTGGACTTAGTGTAGAGGACTTTCGTTACGAGAATTCCCGCATTACCCGTAATAACGCGGCCCGGTTCCAGAATCAGGGTCAGATCCTCCGTTTCTAACTCTTCTTTGATGGCCCTGGCATACTCTTTGGGATGAGGAGGCTCCTCTCTGTCATAAGTGATCCCAAGTCCTCCCCCAAGGTCCAGATAATCAATCTGCATGCCGGATTGCCCCAGCCCTCTGACCAAATTTTTCAGCTTTCTAAGTGTATCTATAAAGGGGCTTACCTGGGTAAGCTGGGATCCGATATGGCAGGAAACCCCGGTAACCTGCAGGTTCTTCAAATTTTCCGCCACGGCGTATTGCTCAGGGGCATCACTGATGTCAATTCCGAACTTGTTTTCTTTCAGGCCCGTGGAAATGTAAGGGTGGGTCTTTGGATCCACATCCGGGTTGACCCGAATTGCCATCCTCGCCTTCTTTCCCATTTTCCCTGCCACTTCATTCAGCTTCAATATCTCCTGAATAGACTCAACATTGAACATGAGAATCTCTGATTTGAGGGCATATTCAAGGTCTTCAACA
>JBDRPB010000031.1:0-10374 GCA_043809485.1 Pseudomonadota bacterium
CAGGCGTGGTTCAAAATGCATGTCCTGGGCATAGCGAACAAGGGGGTCAAAAACCCAGTGTGAATACTGGAGCATTCCCCCTGACAACTGGACCTGGGGGTCCTGCGATACGGGACCCGCATCCAAGCCCACTTTCAGTGTTTTTGCTCCTGCTATTGCACCCAAAGAAAATAAAAACAAGACAGTTAAACAAAGTACGAATAATTTTTTCATTCCAGCCTCCTTTTTTGGTTAATGTTTCTTGTTAGCCCTTAACCCGGATAAACAGTAAATCCAGGACACGAAATACAAAACAAATTGGTATAAGTTATTGATAAAAACTTCCTTTTTTCGAGATGAAGCATAGAAAGTTTTGGTTTTTGTGTCAAGGGAAAAGGGTCACACAATATGCGTTATTTCAATATTTCCCCATTTATCATTGAGGTATTCTGCCACTAATCGCCGATGGCAGTGATCAGGGTTATCCTCACTGCACAATAAGCATCCTCTGTCAAATATATCTTTTGAAAGCTTTTTTTCAATTCGCCTGCCTGACAACAAGGCCATAAAATTCTTTTCATACAAAGCCCAGTCACCCTTATTTTTCTTGTACTCATCTAAGATTTCTTTCGCAGGAGCAAGCTCCGGGACATGCATATAATCAATATCGCATATAGTTTTTAGAAAGTAACTAAGATCGTCCTTTTTTGCAAAGCCTGCAAGCTGTGAGACATTATTCAGGCGTACATCTATAATGCGTTTCACGCCCCTTTCACATAGCTGTTCAAAAAAGTATTCAGCAGTTTTCTTGGTAAAGCCTATAGTAAAAATTCTGGTTTTTTTCATGCAATTCCCATCCTATCATCTCTTTCCATGTCCATTATCAAGATCTTCCGTATGGGCTATTTTCTCGCCCTGAATATCGTATGCGCTCTGGATGATTTCTTCCGTGTTTTTGAATAAATTAGTCTCCTGTATTTTCAATATGCGCATCAACCTCTTGATCGAATCATCGTTCTCCTCAATAGAGCCATCTTCCAGAATATGCCTTATCCTAATTCCATTTTTGCGAAGGTGCCTGCATACCAGGATAGTCCTGTGACATGTAACAGGGTCCTTTTCTGCGCACATCAGAGCAATGCGATAAGACTCCATCCCTTTCCTTAATCTCTGGACTCCCTGGTGAAAGAGGTCTGTCTTTGCCAGGCAGTCATACTGGACCTTGCCACCCACATAACAGGTTGGATCATCGCTCCGGGCCCCCAGTTCTTTTCCCAGAAACACGTATGTAATACCATGTTTTTCTAATTCTTTTTTAATTGTTTCATGGTTGAACTGTGGATTGAACTTGCTATATGGCTGCGAACGAACATCACAGACTGCTGTTATCGAATGCATTGACAGAAGCTCTATAAATTTATCAAATGGGTGTGTTGAATGACCAATTGTGTATAGTTCATGCATTCTTTGTTCCTTTTCAAGAGACTTCTTTGACAATTTGCCAATATTCAACCGACAATCACCAATCAGACGATGATTGCAGCCACAAGTTTGTAGCAGTAACCTTCATAGGGCTCCCCAATACTCACGGTTAAATACACATTTTCTTCTGTTATTGTGTATTCCCCAATGTCTTTATTGAAGTATTTTTTTTCAATCAGGGGATCAGTAACGGATAACCAGTATTTGACGCCGTTCAAATTGAATTTTGCGCGTATTTTCTTGAGCAGGTTTGGTCCTTCATCAACAGTAATGCGTAGGTTACGTGGTTTTACAAGAACCAGTGAGGATAACACTGTTTCCTCAGCAATATTCAGGGGTATCCTGTCGTTCAGGCCATTATGGCTGTGATGCCCATTTATCCATAAAGACTGAACATCATCACATAGCCCCGGCAAGTCTGATATGGAGAGTTTTCCTTTCTTAACCCATTGGCGATCATCTATGATATAGTTTTCCGACTGATAAGAATGCGGGCTATGTCTTGTTAATGGGACAGATATAATATCCAGCAACTCTGGCATTCCTCCATCCCGAAAACTTATATCTTTAGGGGAGAGTTCGCCGGTTTCCATCTGGCCCACCGGTCTGATCCACTCACCAGTTTGACCCTCTGTAGCCTCCTTGCCGGCGATGCAACAACCTGAATATTTCCGTGAATTGGCCAGGCATATTATTTGCTTATAGAAATATTTTCCCTTGGAATCAGCAACATCTATTCCCATAGCCAAATTGTATTTACACAAATAATAAAGGCGAAGAATTTTTAGTTCGTCATAATTGACTTCCCCGTGAAATGCATCATAAACCGGTTTTAACAGGTCAGGGCCAAGCATTTCAAATGTTTCAATGACAAGGGTTTTATGGTCAGGTGGTATTGTTGAAAGCGCTAATAATTCATCTGATCTGACGGCATTCCCTTCCTGCAGATACTTGAATAAGTGATCTATAACCGTACCCTGCTTAATGTTATAATCGGTCATTATTTTGTTAACAGAATGCCCGGAATTGTATGCTTCTCCGATGACAATATATCTTTTCTTGCGGATAGAAGCTCTGGCGCTTGTCTCTGCTTTCCTTTTTCTCTTTGGTCTTTCTTCAATCTGATGCGCATGGCAATATTCTTTAATGATACTCAAGAAGTGAAAGCCATATTTCTCGCATTTCACTGTCCCGACACCATGAATGTCCAACAAAGTGTCCCCGGTTTGTGGAAAAAATGTGGCCATTTCCATTAGCGTCTTGTCTGAAAAAATCACGAAAGGCGGCACATCAGCCTTGTCCGCTAAAGCCTTCCTCTTTTTCCGAAGTGCATCAAACAAATCTCTGTCATAGTCCGGATCGGTTTGCTTTTCAGTGGTTTCGTCCTCCTGTTCATATTCGAGCATCCCAAGAACGGTTTCTTTCCCTTTTAAAACATCCCATGCCTTGTCCGTGAGTTTTAAGCTCCCGAATTCCATATCCTGAACAATGAGGCCTTTCTGGGTAAACTGTCGAGACAGATGGAACCACTGTCTTTTTGAATATTCCTGCCCAATTCCGTAAGTGGACAGATGTTGATGTTCAAAACTCAATACCTTCTTTGCCTTTGAGCTGCGAAGCACATCAATAATATGGCCTGCGCCAAACATCTCACCGGTTCGTTTTAGGCAGGACAGAAATTTTTGAGCAGGAATGGTTATATCCACGAGATCTTTTTTTTCTGCCTTGCAATTATCACACATATTACATTCTGAAGCCGGATATGTTTCTCCGAAATAGCCCAGAAGAGGGATACGGCGACACACTTCGGTTTCAACCAAACGCAACAGGGCGTTTAGATGAATATTCGCCACCCGTTGCTCGTGGTTCTCTTTCTTATTGATAAAATATTTGATTTTCTGGATATCTCCATAACTGAACAACAATAGACAATCGGACCGGAGACCATCGCGTCCGGCCCGTCCGATTTCCTGATAATAACCCTCGATATTTTGCGGTAGATCATAGTGAACCACAAAGCGGACGTCTGGTTTATCAATCCCCATGCCAAAGGCAATAGTTGCTACAATGATTTGTGCATCATCCCTGATGAAGCGTTCCTGGTTTTCATTGCGTTCCCTATCCGTCAGCCCTGCATGATAGGGCCGCACGGAAAAGCCTTCATTTCTTAAGACCTCATAAAGATCATCTACCTGCCTGCGGGAAAAACAGTAGATAATCCCGGATTGATTTGGGAATTTTTTAATGAACTTAATGGTTTGATCAAGGGGATTGTATTTAGTAGCGATCTGTATAAAGAGGTTTTTTCTGTCAAAACTGTCAATAAATTCATTGGAGGCGTCAAATCCAAGGTTAGCCTTAATATCCTCCCTTACCCTTGGCGTTGCCGTGGCTGTAAGTGCAATACAGGCTGCCTTTGGAAAACGATCTCTAACTTGAACCAGATGCCGATATTCCGGCCGGAAATCGTGCCCCCATTGGGAAATGCAGTGGGCTTCGTCAATGGTCAGGCAATCCACCTCTACGGAAGAGAGCATCTCTAACATGTTTGCCTTTAACAATGCCTCTGGAGCCAAATAGAGTAATTTGACCGCTCCCCGCTTTATCCGATCCACATTGCGCCGGTATTCCCCAAGAGACAGGGAGCTGTTCAAGAATACCGCGGAAACGCCCATTTGCACTAATTGCTCCACCTGATCCTTCATTAACGAGATCAGTGGAGAAACAACAATGGTTAGGCCCTCAAAGATGAGGGCCGGAAGTTGATAGCAGAGGGATTTCCCGCCCCCGGTTGGCATAATGACCAATGTATCATTCTTCTGCAGAACATTTTCGATGATATCCGCCTGAAGAGGTCTGAACTCATCATAACCGAATACATGTTTAAGAATGCGTTCTGCCTTATCCATCACAATCAAATCCTGCTTGAATAATTCCAAGTCAGGGGCTTTGCCCCAATTGGAATGTTGGAATGCTGGAATAGTGGAATAATGGGTTTAAAGAAACAATCAAAGTACATATAATTGCATTGATTTTCTCGTTATGATAGCCTATTTCTTAGGGTGAAAGCAGAAAATTGATGTCTGACGAGCGTCATCAAAAGATTTGGATTCAATATTATTTGAAGAAAATGTCGTTTTCCGCTTTCCATACCCAGTATTCCGACATTCCACTATTCCATCATTCCATGTGGCTTACAAAAGACAACCGCCACCAAAAGAACTATAATTCCAATAAGTTGTAGAAATTCCGATACATTAACTTAATTTCTAAATCCATGTGAAAAAGGTTTTTACACGGACATCAAATATAGCTACAGAGATCCATCGCCCCATTCGACCATGCCCTGTGCTTCTCGGCTACCTGTTCTTGTATCTCCTTCGGGTCCCCAAAATAGATGCAATGGGCCAGGCACACATTGTCGGCGCAGGCGGGTATGAGCCCCTGATCCACCCGGTGATAACAGAGGTTACACTTTTGGGCGATGCCTTCCTCCGCATCAAAGGCTATGGCATCATAGGGGCATGCGTCTACACATAGTTCGCATCCGACGCACTTCTCTTGGTCCAGAACCACAATACCGTCGTCTCTCTTGAAAATCGCTTCCTCCGGGCAGGCCTCGACACATTCGGGCTCATCGCAGTGTCTGCACACATTCACCCGAAAAACAAATTCCGGTTTCCCTTCGACGATCCTGGGGCCTTCTTCCCAAACGGATATCAACTTGATCCCGGTGGGGGCCAGGTTTTCCTGTTTGCATGCTACCTCGCAGGTCTTGCACCCCCAGCAGGATTCGTGATCAATAATCAACGCGTATGCCTTCATAAGTTTCACCCCCCTTTGCTTTCTTCCGGGCTTATCCTGCAAAGAAGCGTTCTCACATGGGTCGCCCCCATGGCCGGATCACAATCCTCATAGGCATTGCTTGTCAGGATATTGATGTTTGATTCATCCCATCCGTGCCCGGGGTCCTTGTTTTCCGGAAACCACCAGGCATGTTCCGCGGAAACGATTCTCGGATCCATCCCTGCAAAAAGCCTGGCCCGCTGTCGAACCTTGCCCCTCGGGGACTCGATGATCACCCAGTCTCCTTCCCTGATCCCTTCCTTCTCCGCGGTCTCAGGATGGATCTCCACTACCGGATCCTTGTGAAGCTCTCTGAGCCAGGGGACCTGACGGTTCTCCGTGTGGAAAAACCCGGGCTGTCTCCTGCCGGTAATAAGGATATAGGGATATTCCTTATAAATTTCCGGGCTGCTGTTGGGGCCTTCCGGCGGTTCCCGGAATTGTGGCAGGGGATCATATCCCCATTTTTCGAGCAGGGTGGAATAGAGTTCAAATTTCCCGGTGGGGGTGGAGAAACCTTTTTCCCTGTACTTCCGGTAGCTCACATCCCCCCTGATATAGTCCATCTTCTCGAAGTCCTTCCAGGTGATCCCCATGGGTTCAAGGATATGATCAAGGCCGCCTTCGAATGTATCCCACCAGTGTTCGCCCTGGCCGACCCTATGGGCCAGGTCGTTAAGCATCTCATGGTCAGACCGGCATTCACCGATCTGGACGACCTTCCGCCGGGGCAGGATATACCCATGACGCTTCCAAAAATCACCGATATAATCCATCTCGAGCCATGTGGCCGCCGGCAGCACAATATCCGCCAGCTCCGCTGTGGGGGTCATAAAAAAATCGGCGACTGCCATGAATTCCACGGCTTGCAGGGCCCGGTACACTTCCCTTGCGTTTCCCCGGGTCAAGACCGGGTTGGAGCTGATGAAAAAGAGCATTTTAACAGGATAGGGCTCTTCTTCCAAAATGGCGTCCCAGACGCATTTGGGATTGATTATGGCAAAATTTCCCGCCAATCGGAAACGATCTCCTCCCAGCCGTTTTTCAGCCTGTTCCTTAGAGAGCATCTTGTGGGCTCCGAACTGCCCAACGTTCCTGATTTTCGGGGAGCTGAAAAGCATCTGTCCACCCTGAACGTCAATGTTCCCCGTGATGCCCATAAGGGCAAGCAAGGCCCGGTTGTTATCCGCGCAGTTTACCTGCTGCTCGATCGCCACCCCCCATTGAATGGCAGCAGGTTTTGTGGTGGCAAAAAGTCTTGCCGCCTCCTGGATTTTTTCCTTGGGCACCCAGGTGATTTCTTCCACTTTTTTAAGGGGATATTGATTTACCCGCCGGACAAAGGCATTCCATCCGTGAACGTAGTTTTCCACGAACTCCTTATCATAGAGTTCTTCTTGGACAATCACGTTACACATGCCTAATGCCAGGGCCGTGTCGGTCCCCGGTCTCAGGGGAAGCCAGATATCGGCACGTGCCGCAATGCGGGTAAGTCTGGGATCCACGGCAATCAGCTTTGCCCCGGCATCCAGGGCCGAGGAAAAAGACTCACCCTTGTAGCAGTCCGGATTGCTGATCACCAGGTTGTTGCCCCAGACCATGATGCACCTGGGATTGTTTTCATAATCTACGATAGGGTTTGTACCGCAGGTGATGATGGTCGTGGCGATCCTGGGCCCGTAACAAAAATGGCCGGCAGTAAGCGTATTCGGCGACCCTAAAAGGTTGGCGAACCGGTAGATGACCGCCTCATTTTCTCTTCCCGTACCGTAACCCATCACAATGGATTCGGCGCCGAATGACTCTTTATAGTTCAGGATCTTCTTGGCAATGGCGTCCAGTGCCTCATCCCAGGATATGCGTTCCCATTTTCCGCTCCCCTTCGATCCGACCCTTCTCACGGGGTAGGTCAAACGATCGGGGTGATAGACCAGTTGACTGGCCCCAATGCCCTTTGAGCACAGAGTTCCATGGTTTATAGGACAGTCCGGATCGCCAGCGATCTTTGCGATCTTGCCGTCTTTGACGTAAACCAGGACTCCGCAGCCGCCGTGACACATACGGCAATGGCTTTTCACAACCGAGTCATAGCCGTACACTTCCATTTCCCTTTCTGTATTGGAATGTACGAATGCATCCATAGGTTATCTCCTATTCCTCAGTAGAACATCCTTCCCGTAATAACCCGCCCCTTATCTTTAAGAAAAATCCCCTCCATTTCCAGCAAGGCTTGTTTCATCCTGAGACCTCCCTGGTAGCCTCCAAGGGTTCGATCGGAGCGGATAGCCCTGTGACATGGAATCAATAATGGGAATGGATTGTTGGCCAAAGCTGTACCAACGGCACGAGCTCCAGACGGCTTGCCAACTTGTTTGGCAATTCGCTGGTAAGTGCTCACATGCCCACGAGGGATCCCATGTTCGGCACGTAAGACTTTCTGCTGAAATTCAGAGCAGATATCCAGTCGAGCGATTTCAAGAGAGAAGCTAATATCGTCGCCAGCGAGGAAAGCTTCAATCTGACTGGCAACTACGTCAATTTCAGTGCAAGAAGATTCTATGGACCTTGGAAAAGCGGCCTTAACCAACTGTGTGGATGAAGCCTCTGAATTTGAAAGAAGAATCCTGAAAATTTTCGGAAATCCCTCATAGACATACCAGAGTATGGCAACTGGCCCGAAGGTGCTTGAGAAGAAACAGACAGATGATTGTTGCGTATATGTCTTCTTCATTGCTAACCCCTGTGGGAACCAATTTTCTGCATCCGAACACGAATGTATCAGTACTGATAGTCTGCTCTCACAGGACTGAACATATCGAACGCTCTGGCAGGGGTATCACCTGTCCTGGCACCGTGCTCCACACCGCCAGGAATGATGTAAGTATCCCCTGGCTTAAGCCAGCGTGTTTCCCCGTTGATGGTCATCTCCAACTCGCCAGAAATAACAGTACCGGCTTGCTCGTGAGGATGACTATGAGCGGGTACAACAACGTTGGGAGCCAAATCGACAATGGATAACAGCATCTTGTTGCCCCAAAAGGTGCGAATGTGCACACCAGGGACGATTTCTTTTGCTTCCCTGTTTTCTAAATCGCAAAAATATTGCACCTGTGCCCCCAATATAGAGTTCAGTAATGTGAGACTCCGGCAGCAACCGGGGCGCTATGAGGCTGTCCGAGAATGGCTATTTTCCCTCCCGCTAATAGCGGGACGTCAGGCTCAAATTATAATCCTCGAAATACTTCAATGTATTCCTGCGGTTATAATTTTCGCCTTCCTTGATCTTGGAAAAAATTCCTCATTCTCAGACAGCCTCCTAGTGAGGAACATGCTTCAGCGTGTCTGTCTCTAACCCAGTTGATAGGCCGCGCTTCGCGCAATCCAGCTAATCACCTTGCTTGTTCAGCCAATTTTTCTCGTATTCTTGAGGAGTTAAAACATAACGAATGAAGTGGCCTGCCTCTATGGTGCGTCTCAACCTTCCGTTATTCAAAATGGAACTGTACGGTGATCTTGCATTCTTTCCCGTTAAACTTGAGACAGCGACTGAGATCTGGAGTTCTGGTATATCTGAGCTCCATGGCGTCAAACCATCCCTCGATCCTCTCAAAGATACCACACTCGTAATCAGGAATGAGTCCTATCTTCTTCATACCTCTATGGGCAAAGCAATCTAAGAACTGAAAAACTTGAGAGTCATTACCAGGATAATCGATATGAACGGAGACGAAGTCTGGAAAGAAAACCTGTTTTCCTAACTCGAACAATTCCTGGTATTCCTCAATACCTGTAGGGGGCGGTGCTTCGACCATTTTCATCAAACGGCCGCACTCAATCTGCCCCAACTTTCTGCACACCCGAAGATTCATGGGGCTTGCATCAGCCATCCCAAACTTCGCCGCCACCTCCCCATACCAAAGGGCGTCGTGTGTCATCCAGTTTTTGATCAGGATGTCTCTTAGCTGGTCTTTATTTATTTTATCTGATACCACTATAGACCTTATCTGTGTGCAAAGATTTTCTTAAGGCTTAATTACAGACTGCGATAACCTGTAGAAAAAAGCCATAAAGATCTTGGATAGTGGCCCGAGCACAGCGATTTTGGCCGGTGTGAGTTTGCAACGTTAATGCTAATTTTGATGTTTAAGAATCATGAGAGTGCTAACAGCGTGTGCATATAATTGCTCATTGTTGTCAATTATTCTGCTCCCGCCTTTTGGCCGGGAGGAAAAAAGGTTCAAAAAAAAGTCCCTAAAGACGGGGCCTTTCTTGACAGAAAATAACCCAATAAAACTGATAGATGAAAGCGGCCAGTCATTCGGCCCAATACGAGTTCATCATCGGAATAGCTTACTGAGGAATCCTTTCGTCATTTGTGCATGTCCCTGTGCCAACAGTTCAATCTCACCATGATCCAACCATATACCTTTGCAATGAGAGCATGTGTCGATCATGACATTCTGGTAGTTCACTTCTTTTAGGTCGGCTCCGCATTTGGGGCACTTCATCCAGGTAGCCTCCTTACGCTTCTGTTTGGCTTCTCCTTCCCTTTTCTTATCCAAATCGGTGCGCAGTTTTTTTATCTTCTCCTGGTTAAGTTTAAGGAAATATTCCTCTTCTCTATCGAAAGGTTCAGTAGCCATGTCTATATCCTCCGTTTCATTCTTTTGGTAGTTTCTTTTGCACGCCTAAATATAAGCAAAGGGATAAGTAGATGTCAACTGCAAATGGGTGAGGGGATTCAGGTCTCAACATTACCCATTTTTGTGATTTTTTTTAATATCTTTTTCAGCCATTCAATGAACGTAATCTCTTGAAACCCGTTCCCGATTTTGATCTAATGCCTTTGTTTCTGAAATCATAATCCCCACAAAAATCCAAAAGAGATCGAAACCGCGAATGAAGATCAAGGTAAAAGGGTATTTTAAATCTCTCCCCGTTCCTTCATCTTTTTTATCTCTTCTTCCCTTAAAGCCCGCTTAAATATCTTCTCTGTTACTGTTAGAGGTAAGTCATCTCTAAATTCGATGATTTTGGGCACGGCATAAGCGGCCAGGTTTTCTTTAC
>JBDRPB010000032.1:0-2533 GCA_043809485.1 Pseudomonadota bacterium
TTCTAAAGGAAAAGGCCCCTGGTTTCAGGGGCCTTTTCCTATCTTGAGTAACCAGCCACCCGGCGAAAGCAGTGGTTAAATATAAATAATTTTACCTTTTGCGAATTGGTTTCATATATTCCATGATGAAAAGGCAGACGACTTAAAACGCCTCAACTCTTTCTCGCAGGTGAGATTGTAATGGATGGGTGTAATGGTGATCTTGTTTTCTTTCAAGGCAATGGAATCAGTCTCAGGATTGCCATTGTCTATTGGGGTTTCTCCCGAAAGCCAGTAATAAACATTGCCTCGCGGGTCACTGCGCCGTTCAAAATACTCCTCAAATCGAGAGGTCCCCTGTCTGGTAAAGCACACTCCTGCTATCTCTTCCTTTGGTAGTGCGGGGATATTCACATTTAACGCTGTTCCGTCTCTAAGTCCACTCTCTGTAATAAACCGTATGATCTCTTTGCTGAATTGGGCTGCAAAGCCAAAGTCAGGGTTTTTTCTGGCATTCAGGGAAATGGCAGCAGACCGCACCCCCAGAAAAGCTCCCTCTGTGGCAGCAGAAACTGTCCCTGAGTAAAGGAGATTTACTCCTATATTGGCCCCCGGATTGATCCCGGAGAGAATTATGTCTGGAGGTCGTTCAAGCAACTCTTGCACTGCAATCTTTACACAGTCTGCTGGTGTGCCTGTGACCGCATACCCATATGATGATCCGTTTCTCTGCACCTCTTGAACCCTCAGGGGTGACGCCAAGGTAATGGCGTGTCCCACAGCACTCATTTCCGATTCCGGGGCTACAACAGTAACATCATAGTCAGACTTCAGGGCCTGGTACAGGGCGAAAAGTCCTGGGGCATAAATGCCGTCATCATTTGTCAAAAGGACTTTCATTTTTCGAATCATAAAACTTTGTTAAAACATAGATGTCTTTTCATTGCTTCTCACTTTGATCTCTTGTATATTCAACCTGTGTTCGAAAATCCGGTACTGTCCATTCCCAGGATTCAAGGGTACACTATTTCGCATGCCTTCACTTCCAATCCCAGCGATGGACAAATAACAGATTTCAATGAGCACAATTTCTTTCTAATAATCCTATACGCAAAAGTCAAACCTTATGGGAACATCTCATGCGCCAGATCTCAACAAAAAACATGATCCATAAGGACAAAATTTCAGGGCAGGTTATCAAAAAGAATACCATATTAAATCACTCTGAATTGAAAATGAAAGATCCTGGAGATGAACGCCGCAGGGAACTGGAAACCATTCTAAGGTTCACTGCCTTGATCAATTCTTCCTTAAGAATTGAGGACGTCCTGAATTATGCCATGAAGTGGGCAGAGGAGTTTATGGATGCAGAGGCCAGCACTGTCTATGAACTGGACGAAGAGAAAAGTGAATTGTTTATTCGCATTGCCAGGGGTAAAAAGAAGGAGTCCGTAGAAAAAATCAAGTTCGCGTTGGGGAAGGGCATTTCCGGTCATGTGGTACAAACTGGTCAGCCCATGGTGATCCAGGATGTCCGTAAGGAAAAGCGTTTTAGTCCCAAATTTGACAGAATAACTGGTTTTCGCACGAGGTCAATGATCTGCGTGCCGCTCATACTCAGAGGCAAAACAGTTGGAGCACTTCAGGTGCTCAACAAAAAATCTGGAGACCTGTTCACTCAAATAGATGTCGAAGTGTTGACCAGCATGTCACAGCAGATCGCCGTGGCCATGGAAAACGCCAAACTTTACCGCCGCCTGGAGAAAAGATTCGAGCTGAACGCCCGGGAACTGAAAACAGCGCAAGACAAGCTAATCCTTTCCGAACGTTTAGTTGCCATGAGCCATCTCGTGCAAGGAGTAGCCCATGAGATCCGAAATCCTGTTACAACAATAGGAGGATTCGCCCGGAGAATTAAGAAAATACTTAAAAGAGATCCTGAAGTTGATAAATACTTAAATGTTATCCTTGAGGAATCAGAACGACTCGAGAGTCTCGTTAGACAGGTGCACGAATATACCAGTGTACTTGCGGCGACACTTGCCATGGATGACATCAGGGCAACCCTCCAGGAGGTTGTAAATAAATTTGAACCCATAGCCCAGCAACAGGGCGTAAGCTTAGTGACTAAAATAGATGAAAGCCTTCCTCTGACCAGGATGGCCTCCGCCCAGATTATGACCGCGTTATCTAATATTATGGAAAATGCCCTGGAGTCAATGCCTAATGGCGGGGAATTAGTGCTGGAGGCAAAACAGAGGAATAGTCAACTATTCATCAAAATCCTTGATACCGGCTGTGGGATCCGCCAGGAATATCTGAATTCGGTTTATGACCCTTTTTTTAGCTCCAAAACACATGGGGCTGGCTTGGGATTGGCCGTGGTCTACCAGATTGTAAAGAATCACGATGGGGAAATCACCATCCAAAGTCAAGAAGGGAAGGGCACCTCTGTGACCATCCAGTTGCCAGTGAGGCGATAATATATCGAAAATTCCGATCATCATAAGGAAGCGCACATATTATGCGAAAAAAGCGAAAAAGCCGTGCTTGG
>JBDRPB010000033.1:0-2293 GCA_043809485.1 Pseudomonadota bacterium
GGTGTCGCCCTGCTTCCATCGGTTGATGAGATTAGGTTCGCGAATAAGGGGACGGCACAGGGATATGTAGTCCGCTATACCCCTGTCCACCAATCGTTCAGCAACTTCGTAAGAGCGGATGCCCCCAACCAGCATCAACGGCACTGTGATCCTTTCTTTATAGCGTTTGGCTGCCGCCCTGTAGAAGGCCTCTTTTTCTTCAGTGTCGATTTTGGCAATTCTTACCGGAATTCGCCTGCCTGAATAGGCAGTGCCACCGCTCAGCTCAATGGCATCAATGCCAGCCTGTTCGAGCAATGCTGCCGCATGGAGCATATCATCCACGGGAAGGCCTTTATCCAAAAAATCTTCCGAGTTTATTTTAACCAGAATGGGGAAATCATGGCCAACTGAAGCCCTTATGCTTTCTATAACTTCCAAAACAACCCTCGTCCGGTTTTCAATTGTTCCTCCGTATTCATCCGTTCTTTTATTAAAAAATGGGGAAAGGAACTGGCTCAGCAGATACCCATGAGCCGCGTGGATTTGAACTCCATCAAAACCGGCCTGTTTGGCTCGCACTGCTCCCCGGGCAAAGACTTCGATGACCTTTGAAATGTCTGCTTGCGTCATCTCCCGGCAACTTGAACCTTCCTGGTTTTCCATAACCGATGGGGCCAAAGGCTCCAGTCCCGTGAGTTCAAAGGGGGCCTGGCAGCCAGCGTGGGCGAGCTGCATAACGATTTTTCCATTTTCTTTGTGCACAGCTTCGGTCATTTCGGTAAGACCCTCAATAAGTTGATCGCTGTAGACGCCCAACTGCCAGGGGCCCGCCTGGCCATCCTTGCGCACATAGGCATGCCCCGTAATGATAAGTCCAACACCACCTCGGGCGAGTTGCGTCATCATGTTGATTAGTCCGTGTGTGCAGGAACCATCTTGATTCGCCCTGCCCTCCCATGTGGCCGAACGTACGAAACGGTTCGGCAGAGTCATGTTTTTCAGGGTCGTGGTTTCAAAAAGCTTAGGCATTGATTATCCTTTCAACCGCTTGGCAATGTATCTGGCGGCCAGTATACCACTCGCCGAAGCCTGAAGCAGTCCCCTTGTAATGCCAGCGCCGTCTCCAATAGCAAACAGATTGTTCACCTCGGTTTCCATTTCCGGCGACAAATCGATCCTGTTTGAGTAAAGTTTCACTTCCACACCATATAGCAGTGTGTGGCGCGAATATACGCCGGGAGCCATTTTCTCGAGCGCTTGAAGCATTTCAATAATGCTCAACAGGTGCCGGTATGGAAACACAAAGCTCAAATCACCAGGAGTAGCTTTGGAAAAGGTCGGTCTTGTAAGGCATCGGTCAATGCGTGCCCTGGTACTGCGCCGGCCTGTCAAAAGGTCTCCCAGCCTCTGAACAATTGCGCCCCCTCCCAGAAGATTTGCCAGGCTTGCGATATAGAGGCCATAGGTAATGGGGTCATCAAAAGGCTCAGTAAAAGCGCTACTCACCAAGATAGCAAAGTTGGTGTTTTCGCTTCTTTTTTCGGCATAACTGTGACCGTTTACTGTAATGATTCCGTCGTTTTCTTCGGTTACCACCTCCCCATAGGGGTTCATGCAGAAAGTACGCACCTTGTCATCAAAGGTCTTGGAGTAGTAGATGAGTTTCGATTCGTAGATTGAGTTGGTGATTTCCTTAAGCACAGTTGCAGGCAGTTCTACACGGACACCAATATCCACAGGCCTCGGCCTGGTTTTAAGTCCTATGGCTTTTGCCTCTGCTTTCATCCAGCTTGCACCTGATCGTCCCGGAGCAGCCACAACAAAACGGCTTGTAATAATTTGTCCGTCCTCCAGCCTGACCCCTCGTATCTGTCCATCTTCAGCCAGAAGCTTTTGAACCGGGCAACCTGTGCGCGTTTCAATTCGGCCCGCCATAGACTCTCGCAAGTGACCAAGGACACTGCGGCAGTTTTCTGTTCCAATATGTCGAATGCGTGCAGGTATTAGCTCAAGGTCAGCAAGGCGGGCACGATCGGAAAGGTCTTCCAACTCTGCTGATGCCTCACCAAAGACATGGCCCGGGGCCCCGTGGGCCACATATACTTCGTCAGCCGCTGTGAGAAGCTGGTCAAGGGAATCCTGGTCAAGAAATTCCCCCAGGCTTCCACCTACCTCAGAAGAAAGCGTAAGCTTACCGTCACTGTATGCGCCAGCTCCTCCCCAGCCGCAGAGCATGTCTTTGGAGTTCCGGCGCTGGCGCTGGTCCAGTTCCTTTCCCTGCTCCAGTAAAAGGACATGCTCAATGCCGAGA
>JBDRPB010000034.1:0-5183 GCA_043809485.1 Pseudomonadota bacterium
AAGTCCATAACTCCTCCTTTCTTCTAGCGAAGCTTCGCCTCAAACCTCCGAGTTGAGGAAGCAAATATCTTACTACTTGAGGCGAAGCGATGCTGGATGCTGGTTTCTGGATGCTGGTCGAAGATCCCGTCTTTAGCGGGGATAAAGAAAATTACATAGGACTTTCTCGATAACATCATCAGCTTGTTCTATGCTCCTTTTCTACAGATTGAATAAAAAGGTTTGTTCTTAAGCATTCACCGCCCGTTCGTTTTGCTCTCTTGAGGCGCAAAGCACGCTGAGTTAAACTATTTTGTTTTCTCTGCGGACTCAGCGTCTCTGCGGTGAACTATTACTTCCGTTCTAATTCAAGGGCGCAAAATGCCGCCCCCAGCAGGGCCGCTCTGTCATTCAAGATGACCCTGACAGGTATTTTTTCCAGAAGATCTTTAAATCTGCCCTTGTTTGTAAACGCCTTCATGAAAGGGCCCTCCTTCAATACGGACAAAATCTTAGGGGGGATTCCACCTCCCAGGTAGATGCCCCCGGTGGTCATTCCAGTCAAGGCCAGATTGCCAGAAACCGCCCCTAAGATCGACACAAACATGTTCAGCGCCGCAATGCACAGGGTATTTTTCTCATTTATTGCAGCTTCGGTAATGACCCTGGCTGGATCCATTTCTTTTATTTTTCTGGCCAGCCATGCCGGTTCCTTGTGCCGCCCTGAGTCTTTCATCCACGAATAGATATTCAATAAACCAGGCCCTGACAACACCCTTTCTATACTCACATGTCCAAGGCGTTTATGAAGGTACTGCCACAGTTTAACCTCATCTTCGTTGTTCGGGGAAAAATCGGCGTGGCCTCCTTCGGAAGAAACGGATATGTAACGACCTTCCTGGTAGATGAGTAATGCCTTTCCCAGGCCTGTCCCGGGGGCAATGAGCCCGAGGTTCTGTCCTTTTCGGGGCCTGGCTCTATTTAAATAAACCAGTTCCCGGCTGTTCAAGAGGGGGATGCCCTGAGCCGTCGCTGTAAGGTCATTGATTAAACGGACTCTTTCCCACCTAAAGAGCCCTTTAATTCGAGCTTCGGAGACATCCCAGGGCAAATTGGTGGTCTTGCATCGTCCATTGACCACGGGACCAGCAATACCGAAGCAGGCGCTTGTAATGGAGACGTGATGTCTTTCAAGAAATCGCTCAATGATGTTTTCAAGTTTGAGTGCCCCCCGGCTGGAATACGTCTCAATTACTTTCAGCAGTGGACGCCTCTTCCCCCGGATAAAAAGTCCCAGGTTTGTTTTGGTCCCTCCAATATCTCCGGCCAGAATGATGGATTCATTATCAATATTTTTCATGAGAGTGCTCTTTTGATAGCATTGAAGCTGATTCACTGTCCAATAGCCAGGTCAGGGTCCCATTCAGGGGTTGAATTCTTTGGGCTGGTAACTTGGCTTTAGGAAATTCAAGGATTGTTTTGACTATATCCGCCTTATTTTTTCCTGAAACCATGAATATAATTCTCTTTGCATGATTCAGAACAGGGAAGGTCATGGTGAGACGGCTGACATAGGGATCGCCTCCTTTAACAGATATTACAAGTCTTTCCATCTCATCCAGTGCCTTTTGCCCTGGGAACAAAGAGGCCGTGTGTCCATCCTTGCCAGTGCCAAGGAATATTAGATCAAATGTCGGGAACTGGCCATATTTCAGGTGAAAAAATTCCATGAGTGCTTTCTGGTATTTTCGGGCGCCGTCTTCAGGAGACAGCCTACCCGGCATGGGATAGACCTGAGTTTTAGAAATTGGGGCTCTGTTGAGAAAGTCCTTCTTGGATGCGCCATAATTGCTTGCCGCATCATTTTCAGGAACGCACCGTTCATCCACCCAAAAGATGTGCATTTTGTCCCACGGAATCTCTGAAACATAGGGTTCTTGCATCAACATTCTGTGAAATAACCCTGGTGTTGTGCCCCCGGAAATTGCCACAAAAAAGTGCCCTTTCCCTGCAACACATTCATTTGCCGTCGCGCTAAATATATCGGCCGCTGTCCTTGCCAGATCGATTGGGGTATCCTTAATAGTGATTTGGGGTTTAGGAATCATTTTGAACCAATGTGCCATCAAGGTCGAAGATAAATGCTTTTATCATGCCAAGACCCTAAAAAGTTGCCTTAGTCCGCTAACAACGTTCTTCCCGATGTGAAAACGTATAACATTACGGCCTTCATCTATTAGTGCCTGACGATCACCCAAAGCTTGAGCCATTTTGAGCGTACCAAAACTGATAGAAGACTCTTCGCCTCCTGCATGATCAGGAATAGGACAATCTTCCGGCATATCCGCGGTGATCTGAATGAATAGGCCATGACCTCCATCGCCTTTATGCAGCTGGCCGGTTGAATGCAAAAATCGTGGACCATAGCCGAGAGTCGTTGCCATTCGATTTTTCGTTTGAAATTCCGTGCGAAGCTCTTTTAGGGCAGCGTATGCATCATCTGAGGGCTTGACATATGCTTGAAGTGTGAGATAGCTGCGGCCAGAAGACTCATTGTCTCCCGGATTTGCCTGGGCCAAAAATGTATTGAACGTTTCTTCCAGATTGCTGGCAGAGAAGCTTGCATACACAAGAATTCCATCGGCCTCCAATGAGGGTGTTAGCTCAGGGAGTCTACCTTCCTTTTGATAGGCTGACACCATTTGACGGGCGAGAACCTTTGCGGATTCCACATTGGGTTGATCAAAGGGGTTAATTTCCAGAAGATGCCCGGCTACAATAGTGGCCATCTCCCAGCGGAAGCATTCACCACCCAGATCATATAGAGTTCTCAAATTGATCTGTACAACCGGGTGTCCCGCATCTGACAATTCCTTTAGTTTTGCATCGTGTGTGCTGTCATTTTCCAGCCGCAGGTAGACAAAGAGTCGATCGTTGGCATAGATAGCAGCCGCCGCAAGACTTTCTCCATCTACAGGCAGGATGCCTTTTCCTTCCTTACCGGTACTCTCGGCAATCAATTGCTCAACCCAGGCACCAAAATGTGAGATTGCAGGAGATGTAATCAAGGTGAGTTTGTCCCGGCCTGCTTTTGCCAGTTCACCAATGATTGCGCCTAACCAGGCTCCGGCATTGTCTCCGGATACGGGGCAATTGCATCCTTCGGAGTTGCAGGCCATGATAGCGGCCCTTTCAAGCAAAGAGTCGATATCCATTCCAATAAGCGCTGCCGGAACCAGGCCAAAAAAGGACAAGGCCGAGTAACGGCCGCCGATATTCGGGTCATTTAAAAAGGTCTTGCGAAAATTTAGCTCCTTTGCTGTTGTTTCCAAACTACTTCCAGGGTCGGTAATGGCAATAAAATGTTCCCCGGTCTTTTCCGGGCCAACTGCATCAGATACCCGGTTGTAAAAGTACTTCATAAAAGACGTTGTCTCAACAGTGCCGCCTGATTTGGTAGATACAATAAAAAGGCTTTTGGCTGGATTGAGTCTATTGGCATACTCCAGTACTGCGCCGGGATCGGTACTGTCCAGCACGGCGAGGTCCAGGTAACCTTCCTTGACGCCAAAGGTGAAACGAAACATTTCAGGGGCCAGGCTTGAACCGCCCATCCCCAGCAGTAAGACATTGGTAAACCCGGCAGCGCGAACTTCCTCCACCAGGGCGGAAATTTCAGGAATAGCGTCCTTCATTACATCCGGACTGTGAAGCCAACCCAGTCGATTGCCGATGTCTGCGGGATCGTCTTTCCAGACAGTATGGTCGTGCGCCCAAATTCGGTTCATAATCTTGTGATCACGAATTTGCATTAAAGTATTTTCCACTTTTGAGTTGAACTCGCCAAGACTGGCAGAGTAACCTTTTTTGCCGGCTAAAAGACGATCACGCTTTTCAGAGATACTTTCCATCAACAAATCAAAGGACTTGGCAAATGCCGTAACCCCGTCATTCTGCAATTCTTCAGTGATCTCTCTCAGGTCAATACCCAGGGCCTTTATTTGATCAAGTTGGGATGTGGCCTCTTCCACACCGTTGGTCAACGTTGGAGAAATAGTTCCGTGATCGAGGAAACTGTTAAGCGTGGCTGGAGGCACCGTGTTTACGGTTTCCGGGCCAATCAATTGATCCATATAAAGCGTATCGGCATATAGGGGGTTCTTGGTGCCTGTGCTGGCCCACAGAGTTCGTTGTGCACGAGCGCCTTTTTTGGCCAGATCTTCCCACCGGGTACCGGAGAAGATATTTTGAAATTCAACGTATGCTGCTTTGGCATTGGCAATGGCGATTTTGCCCTGAAGTTCCTTGTGATCTTTTCTTTCCAGCGCCTGATCAACAGCCGAATCCACCCGGCTGACAAAAAAAGATGCTACCGAGGCAATGGTGTCCACCTTATGACCTCCAGCCACCGATGGACCTTCAGAGGACAGTCTTTCAAGACCCTTCAAATAGGCTTCTGCTACATCTTTATAGTTTTCGAGGCCAAAAATCAGTGTCACGTTCACGTTAACTCCAGCGCCAATCAGCTCTGTGATTGCAGGGATACCGGCCGGCGTTGCTGGCACCTTGATCATTATATTGGGACGATGAAGTGCTTCAAAGAGCCGTTTTGCCTCAGAGATAGTTTCCTGGGTGTCATGGGCCAATAAAGGGCTCACTTCTAAGCTGACGTAGCCGTCTAATCCATTGGTTTTATCATAGACTGGCCTGAGGAGGTCTGCGGCCAGGCTGATATCTTTAAGCGCAAGCACTTCGTAAATACTGGCCACTGATTTGTCTTCTTTCACCAGCTGCCTTAGATCGTCATCATAGTCTGAGCTGCCGGCAATAGCTTTCTCGAAAATAGAGGGATTGGATGTGACCCCTCGTAGACCGTTGTCAATCAATTCCTGAAATTCACCGGAGTTGAGAAAAGAACGGCGAATGTAGTCATACCAAATCGACTGCCCTAATTGAGCTAATTCATGGAGCTTTGACATTTCTATCTCCTTTTTCCATAAAAATCCTCACATTACTTACTTCGGTCGTCAGGGTTTACTACCCTAAACGCCATGAAATCGGGAACCCCTATGATCAAACCGGTCATGCTCCCAAAATGATACCTGACCTCAGGTATTATTAATGGCCCCGCCTCAAGTAAAGCCTGCTCCAGCAGTGCAGGTATAACAGTGATCTGCTACGGCAATGGGTCTTCCTGGCTCGGG
>JBDRPB010000035.1:0-13091 GCA_043809485.1 Pseudomonadota bacterium
GCCTTATTTAGGTCAAAGATAACAAAATCCTCACCGTCACTGACCGGCACGGAAACCATTACACCACTGCTCATGTTATCATAAATGGCCTTAAATCTGGTTTCGCTTTCTCGAAGCTTTTCTTCCGTCTCAATAAGGCTCCTTGTTCTATCTTCGACTGTTTTCTCCAAATTTGAGTAAAACAATGCATTCTCTATAGCTACTGCTGCCGGGCTGCTCAAGGAGGTAATGAGTGAAAGATCCTCCTCTCGAAATCCAAATGGTTTATCAACCGAATCCACATAAATAACCCCACGGACTTGCGACCTGCTGATCAAAGGGACACACATTACCGACTTCATCCTGCGCATACTATCTGAAAAATTCTCTGTGTCCTCCTGTGCCAAATCTGACATGGTTAAAGGTTTGCCTTCTTTCATGACTTTTTCCGCTATAGTCCGGCTATAACTGATATTGGTTTTTTCTTTATCGAATTTTGATCTGCCTATAATCTGCTCGAGCTTCCCTGTATCACTGTTAATCAGCAGGATAGTCCCTCTGTCTATCCTTTTGAGAAGATCGAAAATATAATCCAGTATCTTCCGCAGGATTTCATCAATATCTAACGATTGCACCAAGACATTTGATACCTTGTAAATTAACTCCAGATTCTTTGTCGTTGTATAGGGTCTGCGTCTGTCTAAGGTAAATATACCTGTTGTAGAGAGTTCACCGGATAGATCAGCCAGATTCTGAATATTGGCGGAATCCTCTGAGGAGGCTTTTCCTATAGAAATCAACACCCTGCCAATAACAATCGGCAGTCCCTCTCTAACTTCAAATTCTTTACCAGGTTCTAATCGCTTGCCATTAATGAAAGTACCGTTAGTAGTTCTTAAATCTTCGACAAAATACCTCTTTTTTACCCTTAGAATTTTTAAATGGCTGCGAGATATGGAGCTATCCTTGATTTGAATGTCATTATCCGGCGATCGACCAATACATGTAGTTTCACCCTCAAGTTTAAAAGACTTACCTTGGTGTGGTCCGTTTAATATGAAGACATTGGTCATAGTTTTTACCTTTTGGGGAAAACCACATTCCAGCGAGAATAGCGCCGCATATTAACGTCTTGTAAACTCTATCGATGTCAGTTGATCGATGTCAGTTGAAGTAAGAGGGAAAGCCAAATTATTCCAGAGAGATATCATTCAACTATTCCAATATTCTCCCGCCGCGGGACGGAGCAAAGCGGATCTAAGTTTTATCCCTTGCGGTCAAGAGCTGCTCTATGTAGCCCTTGAGAGTGGACATCTTGACGGGTTTGGCAAGCACAAGGTCCGCCTTTTTTTCTACAGCCGCGGCCTCGGGTTCTTTGCCATAACCTGTGATGGCGATAACCGGAATGTGGGGCCTTTTCTCTTTTAATGCCGTCACAACGCCAACTCCGCTCACGTAAGGCATAACAATGTCTGTAATCACCAGGTCATACTCTGCCGATTGCAACTGCTTCAGCCCTTCCATGCCGTCTGTGGCAGTGATAACCGCATAATCTAAGTATTCCAAATGCTTAATGAGCATGGCAAGGACATCCGGGTCGTCCTCTATGACAAGAATCCTTGTTTTTTGTTCTTTTTCCATTTTGGTGGTCACCCGTGGTTCCCTGTTTTGATAAATCCACTTCCCCTTTTTGAATTCTGTTTTTTCAACATACTGCCTTTCCCTTTCCAGGTGTTTGGTCTCTTTCTCTTCATTGCTGGCACAACCAATGCACAGAACAAACAGACCCGAGGCCAACATGACCCCCAAAGAGCAGATTATACATGCATTATGAGTTGTATTTGCTCTCGTCCCCAATCTCATAGCTCGCATATTGTTATGAGTGATTAAGTTTCTTGAAATTTTAACTGAATATAATACAACTTAATGTAACTTATGTCAAACAACTTCTTTTTCCAGCATGTGTGGCGGGATATTAAGTAAGTTCTCAAAAAGTTCGGGAAGATATTGGGCCATGCGGGTCTCTTTTTTAAAGGTCGCAAAGCCCTACCTCATTTCATTGAACGGCGGATTAGCCTTAAAATTCATCTGAGGACAGCCCCATAAGAGATCAGTCCCGGAAACGGCCATCCTTTCCGCCTGTGCTGAGGTAGTATTTTAGAGTCACGGGGGCGTTGAGCGAGCGGTGGTATTATTTTTATTGCGCCCTTTAAAAAAGAGACCCGCATGGCCCCCCAGGAATAAAAATATACCCACACTTTTTGAGTTACGATATTAAAAAGTAAATCTTTATTTTAACTGGAAGCGGATCGGGATTTTTACCCACATTTCCACTTTTTCATCCCCCCGCATCCCCGGCTCAAACAACCAGTCTTTCACTGAATCCGCCGCCGCCTTATCAAGTATTGGGTATCCACCTGATTTGAAGACTTGTAAATTCTTCACCCTTCCATTAGGATCAACAAGGACCTCCAGGACAACAGTCCCTTCATACCCCCTTTTTCTGGCAAGCCTGGGATAATGGGGTGAGGGGTTCGTTCGATACATGGGCCTTGCCTCACGTAAAACCTGCGCTGGTGGTATTGAGGCAATGCGAGTTTTCTCCTCAACTCCCTTTTTCTCTAAAATATCCTCAGTAAAATCCTCCCAGGGTTCAAAAAGCTCTTCTACGATCTCTGGTTGTTCTGGTTCTGGAAAGGGTTCTGGTTTTAAAGGGGGAGGTGCACTATCAGTCACCCTGGGGACATTTTCTTTCTTAGATTGGGTGAATGCCTTTGCAGGTTTTTGGGGTTTTTGCTTGGGAATATGCTCTCGTTCCTTTTTCTTAACAACAGGGGCAGTCTCGTTTGAATAAATTTTTTGCCTCTTTAGGACAGGTTTCACTTGCGGCCTTTCTGGCTGATAGTAGGAGAGAGTCAGGGTCACAACGCGAGGCCTGGGTTTGTGGAGGACTTTTTTCTTGATCCAGCCAGGCTCTGCTCCCAGAAGAATTCCATGTATTGTCAGGGCCAGTCCCGCAGCGAGTAAAAGCCGTTTCATGGCTGTTGATCTACCTCTGCCTGGAGGGAAATCCTGTGAAGTCCTGCCTTCCTGATCTCATCCAGGACCCGAAATAGTCTCTGGTATGGAAGGTTGCGATCGCCAAAAAGCAAAACACCGGGTTCCTTGTCAGATTGAGCCCTTCTTTTCAAGGTCTCTGATAGAGAATCCAGGGGGACTTCTTCTTTATCCACGTAAATAGTACCATTCGACTTTACAGACACTGACAGCACCAGATGTTTGTCGATTTTGGCAGTAGTGGAGGTGGGGAGCTCAACAGGTAAACCGCGATGTACGGCCATGGAAAGCATAGCATAGATAAAAAACACGAGGAGGAGGAAAACAATATCAATAAGGGGCAGCATTTCAATGCGCGGTTTTCGTGCTGTTTGTGTATCTATTTTCATGCTTTGCCCCTGTTTTGCCCCTCTGGTTCACGGGCCAGCTTTTCATAAACGATCTCCAGGCTTGTGGCGTATTTCTCAATGGTCAGCGCAGCGTTTTCTACACGGGAGTTGAAATAGTTATAAGGAAAGACCGAAAGGATTGATATCCCAAGGCCTGTTGCCGTGGTGATCAATGCCTGAGCGATTCCGGCTGTTACGGCCTGGGGGTGTTCGATGCCGCTGCTTCCCAATAGATCAAAGGAACTAATGATGCCAAGTACTGTTCCGAATATCCCCAGAAGGGGAGCTACGGTAATCATGGTATCCAGGATGTTCATATATCGGCGCATTCGCTTGATCTCTTCAGCAGCAGCGGATTCCATTGCCTTAATCATGGAAAATTCCCTGTGAAGGATTCCGCTTACAAGGATCCTGATTACAAAATCCTTTGACCCTTCCACCTCTCCCTTTACCGCTGCCCAATTGCCCTTCTGGCATAACTCAAGGACCCGATCTATGAGTGTCTGAGTCCCTCGTACGCCCTCTCTGATCCAGAACATTGTGCGTTCTATGATCACGGTGAGGGCAATTAGTGAGCAGGCCAAAAGGGGGTACATAACCGGGCCGCCTTTTATGAAAATATGTATCATAGTGCTTTCCTTTATTATACTAAGCTTACCCTTGGGCTTCCCGCAGCCGGGTTTTTGTCGACAATCACCGGGCATTCATACACGGCTTTAATATTGGAAGCCGTAATGACTTCGTCCGGCACACCTGTTGAATAGACGCGTCCATCCTTCAACATGACCATTCGGTCACAGTACCGGGACGCCAGATCGATATCATGGGAAACCACCACTACGCTCAGGCCCCTCTCATGCGTTAAGGAAGAAATCAAGTCGAAGATTTCCTTTTTGTACCTTAGATCGAGGAAGGATGTGGGTTCGTCTAACAGAATAACCGTTGGTTCCTGGGCAAGCGCCCTGGCTAAGAGTACCCGCTGTTTTTCCCCACCGGAAAGCTCATGGATGGATCGCTCCGCCAGATCAAGACATTGGGTGGCCTGTAAAGCCCTGGAGGCCGCCTCCATATCGCGCCTGCCCTCAAACTGAAAGCGCCCCAGACGCGGAAAACGCCCCATGAGAACTACCTCAAGGGCAGAAAAGGAGAAATAAAAATGGGTTTCCTGGGCCACCATGGCCACCTCTTTTGCCACATCAGATCTGGTGTATCTGGATACAGGCCGATCTTTGAGCAGCACTTCCCCTTCTTGAGGGGTCAGTATTCCGTCCACCACCTTTAAAAGCGTGCTTTTGCCCGATCCGTTCGGCCCCAGCACGGCCAAAAGCTCACCCGGTTTGACATCAAGATCCAGATCCCGGATAGCCCAAAAGCCGTCATATCTAAATCCAACCTTCTTTAAGCTCAAGACCGGGTCCATCTACTTCCTCTTGTTTTAAGCAGGTAAATGAAAAAGGGTGCCCCGATAAATGCGGTGATTACGCCTACAGGTAGCTCACTTGGCGAAATAATCGTTCTGGCGATCGTATCCGCGGCAATCAGGAAAACCGCCCCGCCCAGAGCCGAAACGGGCATCAGAAGTCGATGATCAGAACCAAGGACCATCCTCCCCAGATGGGGGACGATAAGGCCCACAAACCCTATTAGACCGGAAAAAGATACCACAAGACCGATAACCAGAGAGACAACGAGAAAGCAAATCATCTTTGTCCTTTTTATATCAACGCCCAATTGGAGTGCAGTTTCCTCCCCGGCTGTGATTAAATTTAAGTGTCTTGAGAGGCCGTAAAGTATGATAAAAGCCATAACAACAACCGGAGCAATTATTGTAAACTGGACGTAGGCGCTTTGAGAAAGATCACCATAAAGCCAGAAAAGCATGGTGTGAAGACGATCGTCAGCCGCAGTGGAAATAAAAAACATGATGATGGCCGTGAAGAATGCATTGATAATTACGCCTGCAAGCAGGATAGTTGAGGATTCCATGCCCATTTTCCTCTGCCCCATGACCAGCACGAGATAAATGGTCAACATGGCTCCGGCAAAGGACAGGAGGGGTATCCCCAGGCTAAAACTGAATCCAAACATGATGCCGAGCACCGCCCCGAAGGCCCCACCGCTGGAAACGCCCAGGATATAAGGATCGGCCAGCGGATTCCGTAAAATGGCCTGAAATACCAGACCCCCGAGGGAGAGCGAAAAACCGGCGAGCCCTGCGGAGATAATCCTGGGAAGCCTGATATTGAGGACTATGATCTTTGTCATCTCCTTAACCTCAGTGTCTCCAGTCAAAATGCCCCACAATTGAACAATGGTCACATCAGCGGTTCCCAGCAACATGGAGAGGAGTATGGTAAAGATCAGAAAAAGGAATAGGGCCAGGGATATGCGGATTACCCGCATGGGACTCAAGGGCCTCTTTATGGTTTGCTGAATCATCTGCCCCATTCTACCTCGGGATGGATAAGCCTGGCCATAGTCTCCAGTCCCTCCACGATTCGAGGTGAAGGCCGGTCAAGGAGGTCGGAATTAATCAAATGAACCCTCCGTTCTTTCACTGCCGGTATGCTCGACCATTTCATCCATTCCTTTCGTGCCCTTTCAAAGCCTCCCCCCCGTTCCATGGAGGATATTACGATCACATCGGGTCCCCCTGGCGCATGACTTCCTCGATGCTGATCCTTGGATAGGTGATCGGCTCGTCTCTGGCCATATTGTCTCCTCCCGCCAGCCGGATCACATCATGATGAAAGGTGTTTTTATTTACCGTCATGATAGGTTTAATATTTATCTGCAAAAACACAAGAGGCCTTTTCAGGGACATAGTCCTTGCGCAGATGCGATTTACCCGTGTACCCAATAGGGTTGACAGCTCCTTTGCTCTTTTTCCAACGCCGCAAAGCTCACCTATTGCGTAGATGGTGCTGATCACATCCTCTATATTTCGAGGGTTCACTATGTAAACGGGTATACCCGCCTGTTCGAGGAGTCTGACTGTAGAGGGTTTGTTGCCATCCTTTGTCCCTATGGCCAGATCAGGATTGAGGCTGACGATTCTTTCCGCGTTCAGGTTGATGTAGGTTCCAACATTTGGTTTCTGAGCAGCTTCAGGTGGATAATAGCTAAACTGGGTCACTCCTGCAATACGGTCTTCCAGCCCCAGATAATAAAGGATCTCGGTCAGGCTTGGAGCCATTGAAACAATCCTTTTAGGCGGTGTCTTAAGGGTCACTGTCCTCCCGAGTGCATCTTTAAAGGTGGCGGCCGGGGATACAGTGATCCAGGACAGTACAATTACACCAGCCAGCATGAGAATTGAATGCCTTAGAGGTATCTTTTTAACCGGGTAGTGATAACGAAATAGCCAGTTCATTTCTCATTGCCCCCAAAATAAAAGTCAAATAATAAGTCCATACAAATTTATATACAACTAATATCTTGAGAACCGTCATGTAAAATGTTAAACAGAAAATAGTGTAAAAAGGGCTGTGGGAACTAAGAAACAGAGAAAATAACCCGTCATAGCAGCGACGAAGCAAAGCGGAGATTAGTTCATTCAGATGGTTATTAAGCAAGCCAAAGAGGTTCTCAAAATTGAGGCGCAGGGTATCCTAAGCCTGGTGGACCGCGTGGGCCCTGAATTTGTAAAGGCCATTGAAACTATCATGAAGTCCAAGGGAAGGGTCATACTAACAGGGATGGGAAAATCCGGCCTCGTCGCCAGAAAAATTGCCGCCACCCTCAATAGCACAGGTACCCCTTCCCAGTTTCTCCACCCTGCGGAGGCCATTCATGGTGACCTTGGCATGGTTACCAGTGATGATGTCGTTGTGGCAATTTCCAATAGTGGGCAAACCACTGAAATCAACAATATATTGCCCATGCTCAAGAAAATAGGGGCAAAGATTATAGGCTTTACGGGTGGCATGGCCTCGCCCATGGCAGAAGCCTGCGATCTGGTTATCGATGTGGGCGTGGAAAGAGAGGCCTGCCCAATGGGCATGGCCCCAACGGCCAGCACCACTGCTGCTCTGGCCATGGGTGATGCGCTTGCCGTGGTTCTCATCAATCGTCGTCACTTTAACCAGGATGATTTCAAGAGATTTCATCCTGGAGGTAGCCTTGGAGAGCGTCTTGCTGTCAAGGTCAGGGAGATCATGCTCACAAATGACCGGATTCCCATGGTTCCTCTCGGTTCAAAGGTTCAGCAGGCAATAGAGGAAATTGATGCCAAAAATATCGGGGCAACACTAATCATTGGAAAAGACCGAAAGCTTGCGGGTATTATCAGTGACGGGGATTTGAGAAGGGCCCTCCTGCGCCACAAGAATATCCATGGGATGAAAATTGAAGACATCATGTCTCCCTCCCCCAAGACCATTGATGAAAGCCAGACTGCGGCAGAAGCCCTGGGGCTTATGGAGCTTAATGCCATAACACACCTCGTCATTGTGGACAGATACAACAGGGTTAAGGGTGTCGTTCATCTGCATGACCTCCTGGGAAGAAAGGATTTCAAAATAAATGCAGGTCTTAGTCCCACCGCGGGGGCTGATCGTTGAGCTGATTACCCCCCTTAATCAAGACAGATCAATTGATGGCCGGGGATTGGGTCACCTTCTGGATCGGCTGTCCCCCCTCGCTCACGCTGTATTTTTGGCAAGCCCTGATATGGGCGAAGGTAAAAACCTTTCACTTGCTCAGCGGTTGGAGCTTCTTGAAAAGGCCCTGGTAGTGGTCCGCGGCCGGATCCCCATATTGTTCTGGATCACTCAGGAGGATGAGGAGAAGACAACGGAGGCCCTTCTTTGTCTAAAAAAGACTCTTAAACGACGCAGGTATGAGGGGCAGGTTTTCTGGGTTGACACGCCTCTATTTTATCACAGTAACCGGGGTCTTCCGGCACTCTACCGCAATTTAAGCTCAATGGTAAACGAACCTTTTATCCTTCACAATGCCCCTGAATTTATAAGAGGCCTGGCCAAACCAATGAAAAGAAGCAATATTCGTACAGCTATCTTGAAGGAACTGGTCTCCTTGAAAGCCATTGTCGGTTTAATCTTTTTGGGCTCCCTGGATAGAGCCCATAATTACCAGAAGGCATGCCGCAGCCGGGCCCGTTTCAGGATTTATGATGGAGACGAAACGCATTTCATGGATCACCCGAGCATGAGCGGAGTGGTGTCTTCAGGCGCTAACCTGGCTCCCGGGGCCTGGCAGAAAATCACTGAATCCTCCCTTCGAATAACGGCTGATCAAGATAATTACCCGGAATACCTTCACCAGGTGTGGAATCTTGGGCAGTATCTGCGTGATCTCAAGGGCATCTATCAGCGGGCGCCTGTAACTATTATCAAAGAGGTCCTCGCGGATAAGGGCATCATTGAAACCCCAACATGCACTTTCCCAACTAAAGATGTGGAAGAATCGAAGCGGCGGGCCAAGGAATTGATGGACCGTTATGGCGACTGCCCAACTCCCTGATATACAAGCTACCAGGCTAATCTGGCTCCGGATAGAATGGATTACGCTCAAGCATCCCCCCAATAACGGCACATTCCAGCCCGAAAGGTAAATAGCCCGCATAACCCAAAATCGGCATCTCGAAAATCAGATAGCGATAGACAAAAGGGACGCTATACTCCCATTTGGCCAGACTGTAGTAATTCCACATCTCCCAGAACCATCCACAAAAAAATGCTGCCAGTGCGGAAGAGATAACGACACGCCAATCCCCTTGAGCGATATCACATAGAATATGTTTTTCTCCCATCAGGCTCTGGAGGGAGATGATGATAAGGAGGGGGGAGATCCAGAGTAATGGAAACAGAAAGTTCGGCCAGACGCCAATTCCTGCCAGACCTGCAGTTGATAGAAGTAAGAACCCCCAACTCAGAAATTTGGATTGAGAGAACTTCAACGGGAAAAAACCCTTTAACCCTTTCTCAATCCATGATGATTCAAGTATCCATTCTCGGCTTACCAGAACCGCGGGAAGGACTGTCGAGAAGGATAGTGTCGCATACCAGAAATACTCCCACGGGCTGAAATGGACTCCCACGTAATGCCAATTTTGAACAAAGCGGTTCAGGTATTCAAAGAACCACCAAAAAGCAGCGCTCGTGGGGAAAAGCAGCAGAAAAAACCCTGGCCGATCAAACATCATGCAATGCCCCTTGCGCCGGTATGTAAGAGCGTTGATAACCAGGACAAAAGATAACCACAGAGGCGTAAACGTATGGTGCTGAAATCCGGCAAACCAGGTAAAACGGGTCCATGCCAAAATCCAGGCGATCAACCCGGTTACAACCCCTAACCATCCCCACCAGGGAAAAGGGTAGGCATGGAAACGATCTGTCCCATCCTGCCTGCGATTTTGCATGCCCCTTATTAGCAAAGGGATGACCATGGAAAGGATGAAAAGGCAATATCCTGTGAAGGCGACCCATGAAAAAGGTGCATGACTGACATACCGTGTTTCAGGAGGGAATTCCAAATACTGCCGTATAGGGAGGCCTGTCAGGGCTATGCCAAGGAGGGGAAGCCCCAGCAACATCACTATCAGGGTAAAAAGTTTTACCAAAAAACTCCTCATATTGTTCCCAAGATCCGGTTATTGCGAAAAAAACAGGTGTGTTATATTTTCGTATATTCATTCTAAAGATGTCAATAAGAGAAGTTTTTCAGGTTTTTTTCTGGCGGAGCGCTAAGCTTTCGTGATATCTTGTGAGCTGAAATAGCCCAGAAAAAGGAGGTTGAGGTGAAAAAACATCTGGTATGGATAGACCTGGAAATGAGTGGGCTTGATCCGGAAAGACATGTCATCGTGGAAATCGGATCCATTGTGACTGATGACAGACTCGAAATTGTCGCCAAGGGCCCCGATATTGCCATAAACTACTCCAAACATATCCTCTCTTTAATGGAAGAATGGAGTCTGAAGCACCATCAATTATCAGGACTTCTGGATCGTGTCAAAACCTCTCCTTACAATTGCCAGCGCGCTGAGCAGGAGACAATTGAATTCCTTTCCCGATATTGTCAGGAAGGAGAGTCTCCCCTTTGTGGAAATTCGGTGTGGCAGGACCGCCGGTTTTTGGCAAAGTACATGCCACGTCTGGAATCTTTTTTACACTACCGCAATATTGATGTGAGCTCAATCAAGGAACTGGTGAAGAGGTGGTACCCCACTCTTCCCGTTTTCACGAAAAAAAAGGCTCATCTGGCAATGAGCGACATTGAAGAATCCATTAAGGAGTTAGCATATTATCGTGAAAAGGTGTTTGTTGCGTCATGACATCAAAACACGAAAAATCAATCATTGTTTTCTTATGTGCCATTGGTATATCCTGTATGGTTTATGGGATGGGGAAAGAGAACAATACAGTTTTTATAGTGGGCCTCCTTTTTGTTATTGCCGGATACATTTTGATCAGAAGGAAGCTGAAGGAATCCGTGCAGAAGGGGACATAGTATCAGGCAAGTTGCTTGACAATTGAGGTCACGCGTAATAGATGTCCTGATAGGTTTTTCTAAAGGATCAATAACGGTGAACTTTTTTCATGATTTTTGTGCTCGCGTGAAGAAAGTATTTGGCATTGGAGAGTTAACACTATGAAATTACATGAATATCAAGCTAAAGACATTTTTAAGAAATCGGGAATACCCATACCCAATGGTCAACTTATAACAGAAGCGAATCAGGCATCTGAGGCAATTCAGAGTATCAATGGCCCCCCTTGGGTCATCAAGGCACAGATCCATGCCGGCGGTCGAGGTAAGGCGGGCGGTATCAAGGTGGAAAATGATCCCACCAAAGTTGTGGCCGCCGCAGAGTCTATACTTGGGAAGCCATTAATGACCAAACAGTCGGGTCCTGATGGTGTAGTTGTCCGCCAGCTCCTTATTGAGGAAGGCATTGACATTGAACGCGAATTTTATTTAAGCATGGTGATCGACAGGGCGACTGCCAGTCCAACCATGATCTTCAGTCAGGCTGGAGGCATGGAAATCGAAGAGGTTGCCGCCACATCCCCCGAGCTTATCCTTAAAGAGCACGTTGATCCCGCTGTTGGATGGATGCCTTTTCAGGCGAGAAACTTTATCTACAAATTAGACCCCCCTGTATTACCAGATACTGCAAGGGGCCTGATGTCTGTCATGGCCAGCGTGTACAAGATCTTCCTTGCCAACGACTGCTCACTTGTTGAGATTAATCCGCTTGTGATTACCGGGGAGGGCAGGGTTGTTGCGCTGGATGCCAAGATTACTATTGATGACAACGCCCTGTTCAGGCAAAAGGAGCTTTTTGAACTTGATGATCCCAGAGAAAAAGATCCCCTTGAGTTAATGGCGGAGAATTACAACCTTAATTATATTCGCCTGGACGGGAATATTGGTGCCATGGTAAATGGCGCCGGTCTGGCCATGGCGACCATGGATGTTATCAAGTTAGCCGGTGCAGAGCCTGCCAACTTTCTGGATGTTGGTGGAGGGGCCAGCGAAGAGATGATTACCCGGGGTCTTGAGATTATCCTCAAGGACAGTCGGGTAAAGGCGATTCTTATTAATATCTTTGGGGGAATACTGAGATGTGATGTCCTGGCCAGGGGTGTCCTCGCTGCAGCAAAGAAAGCGAGCATTAGTGTTCCTCTAATTGTCAGGTTAGAGGGAACCAATGTGGAGGAAGGGAGAGCAATTCTAAAAGACTCAGACCTAAAATTTTTAGTGGCTAAAGATCTTGCCGAAGCGGCTGAGCTGGTCGCAAAGCAGGTTGCTTAAAGGCAAAATCACCAAGTCCGAATAAATATCCTTAATTATAATCCCGCCCTGGCGGAATAGAATTTTCGAGGCGTTAATTATGAGCATACTTGTAGATGAGAATACTCGAGTGGTTGTTCAGGGTATTACCGGTCGGGAAGGTACCTTTCATACAAAACAGATGCTTGACTACGGAACAACAGTAGCCGCGGGGGTCACACCCGGTAAGGGCGGCCAGAAGATCGAGGGCGTGCCTGTTTTCAATACTGTCCAGGAGGCCGTGGAGAAGGAAGGGGTAAATACCTCCTGTATTTTTGTCCCCCCACCATTTGCAGGCGATGCAATTATTGATGCAGCCTCTGGAGGTCTGGAGGTCATTGTATGTATCACCGAGGGGATTCCCGTACTTGATATGGTCAAAGTAGCCAGGTTTTTAGAAGGTAAAAACTCGGTCCTCATCGGCCCCAATTGCCCCGGAATTATCTCTCCTGAGAAGACCAAAGTCGGAATCATGCCAGGACCTATACACAGGCTTGGTGATATGGCAGTGATTTCAAGGAGTGGTACCCTGACCTATGAAGTGGTGGATCAGTTGACTAGGGTTGGTTTTGGTCAGTCCACATGTATTGGTATCGGGGGTGATCCCATCGTAGGCACCAGCTTTATCGATCATCTAAAAAGATTCAAAGAGGATCCAGAGACAAGAGGGGTAGTTCTTATTGGGGAAATTGGCGGTACTGCCGAAGAAGAGGCAGCCGAATATATCGAAAGAGAATTCGATAAACCCGTGATTGCATTCATTGCAGGTCAAACAGCCCCCCCTGGGAGGCGTATGGGTCATGCCGGCGCTATTATATCTGGTGGCCAGGGAAAGGCAAAAGACAAAATAAAGGCCCTTCAGGCCGC
>JBDRPB010000036.1:0-5353 GCA_043809485.1 Pseudomonadota bacterium
TCTTTTTCTGCCATCACGGCCATGCTCATTCTTGAAATGGCAAGTGCCTTTCTCCTGGCAATTTTTTGAAAATCAGCAAACATGCCTTCCGCCGGTTTGAGTATAAAACGGGTAATCACTTCATCCGGACGAATAGAACTCTTGTAAGGCCCCGTAGACATGGCCTCAACAGGTACAGTTCTTTCACCGTTTGAGCTCACAAGAACAACCCTGGCCTCATGGATGATCAGCGGTGGCATTGTATCGGCAGAGGGAGAAGCGTTAACCACGTTCCCCGCGATTGTAGCGGTGTTTCTTATCTGTTTGCTTCCAAAGGTAAAGGCAGCTTTCTGAAGTGCAGGTGCGAATTGGGCCAGGATTTCCGAAGAATATATTTCGGACAATGTGACACCGGCACCCACCCAGAGCTCGTCCTCGTGTATCGCGATTCCCTTTAGTTCGGATAAGCGGCTGACGTCTAAAAGATAGCCCGTTTGCAAGGCACCGGATCGAAGGTCTACCATGACGTCAGTGCCCCCGGCCACAACCGCAGTCTCTCCGCCGTGCTCCTCAAGGAATTCAAGGGTCTCATCCAGTTTCTCCGGCCTAACATATGCTAATTCTGCACACATTATGTTTTCTCCTTTGAGAGCCGGTTTGCTGCATCTTCAATGGCAGAGACAATGTGCTCATAGCCGGTACACCTGCATAGATTCCCAGAAATCTCTTCGACAATATCCTCGCGCGATGGTTTGGGGTTTTCGTTAAAAAGGGCATGTGTGCTCATCAAAATGCCAGGCGTGCAAAATCCGCACTGGACTGCATGATGGTCCAAAAAGGCCTCTTGCATGGGATTCAAACCAGTGGGCAGTTCCAGCCCTTCAACAGTGAGTACATCCCTGCCATCAAGTTGGGCGCCAAGCGTGAGGCATGCGTTAACTGCCTTTCCATCCACCATTAGGGTGCAGGCCCCGCACTCGCCTATACCGCAGCCCTCTTTTGTCCCTTTAAGGCCCAGCCGATCACGGATAGTATAAAGAGCTGTTTCTCCAGCCTCAACTTTCACTTCAACGCTCTTCCCGTTGATGGTAAAGCGGATAGGGATACCATTTCGGTAGATCTCCATTATTGTTTTCTTCACAGGGTTATGGTTTTTTCTCTGTCTTTTCTGAATATCCTTTGGTTATTCTCCCTATTCCTTCCCTGCGGGGCCACAGGAACATAATAAGGGCGGGGACCCGCCTGCCATTGCAAGGCACGAGCGGGCAGGCAAACCCCGCCCCTAAAAATATATCCAGGAACCCCTTTGTTCTCGCAGAGATTTTGCCTTTTACAATTTCAGTTCCTTTTCAATAGTTATCCCTTTGTCCTTCATCTCTTGCAATGCCTTTTCCGAGGTTTCGGGCGCCACGCCTCTGCACAAACCCTCTATAACGGTAACATCATATCCTGCGTCAGCCGCATCTATGGCCGTTGCCTTCACACAGTAGTCGGTTGCAATCCCGTACACAAAGAGCTTCTCGATCCCATTACTTTTCAGGATCGAGTCCATCTCTGTTTTGGCACCGCCATCGTCCTGAAAACCGGAGTAGCTGTCATACTTTGTATCCTTTCCCTTTTTCACGACAGCCATGAAGAGGTTGTTGTCCACAAGGATCCTGGCATTCTCCGTCCCCTGCACGCAATGGACTGGCCACAGGACCTGAGTTCTTCCCTCGATCTTTATGGCCTCAAAAGGCTTTTTCCCGGGATGGTTCGAAAAAAACGACATATGGTCTGCTGGATGCCAGTCCTGGGTAGCAAAGATAAGGGATCCCTTCTTGCTTAGAGCCCTGGTAGCCTCCTCAACCTTATCAACATAGGCCTTGTCTGTGCCACCGCATGCCAATGATCCGTTCTTCAATGTGGTGAAATCACCTTGAACATCAACCACAATAACCCCTGTCTTTCCCCCTGCAATGGCCATGGTTGCATGAGATGCAAGGAAAACCCCACAAAAAAACATTGCCACGATAATAAAAGTGATGTGTTTCATGTCTACCCCTCCTTTTCTTTGTGTTTTAGGTTAACGTAATAATTCGCATAAATTCACCTTTTGTCCCCAAATTCTGCCAGGAGTAAAGGCTTCCCATAACAAATAGTAATTTTTCAATAAATTGGGGATTGCTCTCTGGATTCCTGCTCAGGTGGGAATCCGGAGGCCCATAACTTGACACAACATTTTGAGAACTTACGTTAGAATTAACTTTAGGCACTTTAGTCCCGCCGAGGCGGGATTAGGAATTTTAGGCACTTTAAGCCATAGGCATCTATACCCATCGCGAGACCACGGTCTTCTCGTCCATGAACATTTTCATGGAGGCGATCCTCGATTTGGCCGTTCCCACAAACGATTCCCTTCTGGAGCCTAACGGGAAAAAGGCATATGGTTGCGCAACACCCAGGTTCACAGCAATATTACCCACATTGACCTCTCTGATGTACTTGCGCGCATTCTTACCGCTGGCAGTCATAATGGCTGCTGAATGCCCGAGATTGGTCTTGGTGTTAATCCATTCTATGGCCTGATCAAGACTGTCTCCCCGGATCAGCGCTGCCACAGCGCCAAATGCCTCTTCTTTGGCCATAGGCATGTCAACATTGACATCTTCAAGGATAGTTGGTGCAAGGAAATAACCATTAGGGTAATCTTCTACCTTGACCGTTCTACCATCCAGCACCATCTTTGCGCCATCTGTCAGGGAGTTATCGATCCATTCCAGGATCTTGTCTTTGCCAGCCTGGGTGGTGTAAGGCCCCAGTTCGGTTTCTTCATCAAGGCCGTAACCCAGTTTCATGCTCGCAGTGGCATCCTTGAACTTGCTCTTTACCTCATCGTATATGTCCCCAATAATGACTACATTATCAACACCAAGGCAGCGCTGCCCGGTCATGCCAAAACAGCCCCTCACAAGCCATCGTACCGACTCATCTATATCAGCGTCCGGCATAATAACCACATGATTCTTGCCATTCCCATTAATGGAAGAGGTCTTCCCAAGCTTTCCGCACATTTCAAAAAGTTCGTGCCCTGCCCTGTTTGATCCGATAAACCCGACTCCCTTTATCTCCGGCTGTAACAAAATATCCTTGTTTATGTGCCTTCCGCCATGAACCATGTTTATGACACCCGGGGGAAACCCTACCTCCTGCGCCACTCTACAAATGGTTTCCGCGGCCACGGGATCTTGCCTGCTTGGACTTACAACAACAGTACATCCGGCAGCAAGGGCATAGGGCACAAAGGATGACCATGCGTGCATGGGAATATTGCCCGGTGTGATAATTAAAAAAGGACCCAAAGGTTCCCACACCAGGTATTGATCAATACCATTGGCAAGTTGATCAATGTGCTCATTCTCTTTAGCTAATCCATATAGGGCGGAACATGCAGATTCAATATTCTCAATTACCCTGCTCACCGAACCCCTGGCTTCACCTATTGTCCTTCCATGATCTTGTGTAAGGATACGACAAAGTTCATCGTAGTGTTCTTCGAACTTAGCATGCATACCAAAGAGCAACCGCGCCCTGTCTCGCAAAGACACGTCTTTCCATGTTTGAAAAGCCTTGTAGGCTGCTTCCACCGCCCCACGTGCTTCCTCCTTTGTGGCCGAGGGAAGCTCTGCAATCACCTCATCTGTAGCAGGATTGGTAACCTGCTCAATTGAGTTAGATTCAGAATCAATCCATTTTCCATCGACAAAAAATTTTAGTTTTCCATAATGACTTTTCACTTCGGGTAATAACGCCATACAAATCTCCTCTTTGTTCCTGTGAGTAATCTTTAAAAGGTTTGTTTTTTATACTAATCTGAAGACCTGGTCCCAACAAACTCAACAAACTACCTCAGCATCATATTGGGTAGAAAAAGGGCAAGTTTCGGGAAAATTGTTATAAGAATCACAACTGCAAATATTGAAAAAAGAAAAGGGGCAACGCCACGAAATATCGTTTCTATAGGGACGTCTTTTGCGACTCCGGCAACGGTAAATATGTTAAGTCCCATTGGCGGGGTAATCAGTCCTGCCTCCATCATCAGAACCGCGATGACGCCAAACCATATGGGGTTAAAGCCCAGGGCCAGAATGACCGGAAAGATGACCGGCATGGTCAACACCATCATGGATATGGCATCAAGAAAACAACCCAGAAACAGGTAGATGATAACAATAATTGTGTGAATTAAGTATGGGGAAACTTCAAGAGCGGCCGCCCAGCTCGCCACCTTCATAGGGATTGTGGATAATGCCAGGAAGTAGCTGAACACATTTGCTCCAGCCACAAGGAACAGGACCATTACCGAAATCCGAACAGCCTCCAGCAGGGCCCCTACCAGGTTTTGCCTGTTCAATTTCCTTTTGATTATAGCCACCAAAAACAGTACTGTCGCACCTATTGCGCCCGCTTCAGTAGGAGTAAATAAGCCTCCGTAAATACCCCCCATAACCAGTAAAAAGATTGCCAGCGGCTCCCATACACCCAAAAGAGCTGAGAACTTCTCTCTCCAGCTAACCGCTTCAGGACTGACCGGGGCAACACTGGGGTTAAGCTTAACCCAAACCACAACAATAGCCATATAGGCTACCGCAAGAATCAATCCGGGTATCATGCCGGCCACAAGGAGCTTCCCAATGGACTGCTCCGTCAGCATGCCATAGACTATAAACCCGATACTCGGTGGGATCAGAAAACCCAGAGTGCCGCCGGCAGCTACAGTACCTGTAGCGAGCCTCGGGTGATAATTGAATCGCTTCATTTCCGGAAGCGCAACAGTCCCCATGGTGGCAGCGGTGGCCACAGAAGACCCGGAGACAGCGGCAAACCCCGCACAGGCTCCAATCGTGGCAATCGCAAGGCCTCCGGGTAGTTTTCGAAACCATTTGTCAAATGTGCTGTACAAATCTTTGGTCATTCCGGAGCTCCCAGCGAAGCCCCCCATCACGATGAAGAGAGGTATCACCGTATACGGGTAATAGGCCGAGACTTCATAGACCGTCCTCGCAGCGATGGGTAAGGCTGCCTCTATGCTTGCCAGATAACTTATTCCAGCAAAACCTACAAGCATCAGTGCAAATGCGATTGGCATTCCCAGAAACAGAAGAAGGAATACGAGAACAGTGCCTATTACACCTGCAATGACCGGATCCAAATGTTATCTCCTTATCAATTTTCCCACAGAACTCACTAAATCAATCAGCAGTTCCAGGCAAAGGAAGCAAGCTGCAATTGATACCAATAACCTGAAAGGCAATTGGGGTACTCTGAGCATATCTGACACGGTTCGTTCTTCAATACCTACCACCCAACCCTGCCATGCCAGTATTGCAATGAT
>JBDRPB010000037.1:0-2256 GCA_043809485.1 Pseudomonadota bacterium
ACAACCAAGACAGTACTTGAAGATATTCTTGTCCTTGCAACAGGGGCAGAAATTTCAAAGAACACCAAGGATGGCAAACCCCAACCCAATTCGGTTGATGTTTACACTCTGGAACTTACTCCCACGGAAGGAGAAAATCTGTCCCTTGCCGCTAGTAATGGAAAACTCCATTTTGCTTTGAGAAATGTTATTGACGAAGAGATTGTCCTGACCAGGGGAGCCAGTATTTCCGAAGTCCTTGCCTCATTCCGTCCTAAAAAGAAGCAGGCAAGCAACACTTTCACGGTAGAAACAAGCGAGTGCACGGTAGAAATAATCGAGGGCAGCAATCTAACCAAAAAGAGATTTTAACTCTTAGAGAGGATATAAACATATGTTCCAATTAAGAAAATTTGTAAAAAACGGGACCGTATATTTTATTTCCATTTCACTTATTTTACTGGTTTTTTCTGCTATATCCAAAGCATCGAATTTTGAACTCATGGAGACCTCTGAACCGAAAAAACTTAAACTTGTGGTTGGAAAATCGATCATACTCAAAAGCTCCAATCAGGTCAAACGAATCTCCATGGCTGATCCTGGAATCGCCGCCATTCTTCTCCTTTCCCCTAAAGAGATATATATCACAGGGAAAGCTTCGGGAATTACCAATCTGACATTATGGCAGGACAAAAAAATATGCACCATTTATGAGCTGGAAGTGGATTACGATATTTCCAGGTTAAAGCAAAAGCTTCACAGCATCCTGCCTGACGAAAAGGATCTTCGGGTCATTGCAACGCATAATTCCATTACCCTTTCGGGCAGGATCTCCAGCGCGGCTAATCTTTCTCAGGCCATGGCTTTGGCTAAAGAGTATGCTCCTGGTGGCACTGTCCACAATTTACTTGAAGTGGGCGGGATACACCAGGTTATGCTTGAAGTAAGAATAGCAGAGATGTCAAAACAGGTGGTTAAGAGTATCGGGGTCGACTGGGCACTTAACAGGGGTGGGAGTTATGTCGGGACTCTTCCTCGTCTTGGTGTGCTCGGGGCTCTTACTGAACAGCGTGGGTTTACCATTGCGTCGGGAATAAGTTCTCTTTTTTTCAAGTTTGAAAATGGAAAATCGAGCTGGACAGGTTTTATCGACTTGTTAAAGCAGAACGGTTTGGCCAAGATCCTGGCGGAACCAACGCTAATCGCTTTAAGTGGGCAGACTGCAACCTTCCTGGCAGGGGGGGAATTCCCAATACCTGTATCTACTGATGAAGGTTTCGACGTCTCATACAAAGAGTATGGAGTAGGCCTGTCTTTCACACCGACTGTACTTTCCAAAGATAAAATCAGCATTAAGGTCGCGCCTGAGGTATCTGAGATTGACTATTCGGTTGCCGTGCAGATCGGAGGATATCCAGCGCCGGGGTTGCTCACGAGGAAGACATCGACCACAGTGGAACTTGCAGACGGCCAGAGTTTTGCCATAGCCGGTCTTTTGAAAGAGACGATTCAAAACAACATCACCAAATTTCCATTCCTGGGCGACATTCCTGTTCTGGGAGCCCTTTTTAGAAGCCAGTCCTTTATAAAAAATGAAACAGAGCTGATCATTATTGTCACACCCCACATTGTAAAACCTTTGGATCCGGGAAAACAGACACTGCCGACCGATTTCTATATAGAGCCTGATGACACGGAATTCTATCTCCTCGGATTAATGGAAGGAAGAGAGAACAAAGGGGAACTGGATGGAGAATTCGGGCATGGCATGCCGTATCCGGATTAAGTTATTATAAAAGATTGATAGAGGAGAATAAGATGTTAATTAGATGCCTTACATTAATCGGATTGATAGCAGCTCTGTTGATTTATTCAGGGTGCGCTGAGAAGGAAACGAACCTGGAAAGAAATTGGGGCAGCTCTTTTGAATCAGCAAAACAAGGCCAGATATTAAACCCCGAAGCTGGAAAAAATCTTGAACCTGTTGTCGGACTCGACGGCCAGGCAGCCGAGATAATTATTGAAAAATACAGGCAGGGCTTTAAAAAGGATACGTCATCAAAGGAAATAAAATGAATATATCACCAATTAAGGCAAGTAGGGTAAAAACCATTTTAAAGAGGTTCCATGTCTGATAATACCATCCTGGTCAAGATAGAAGTGAAAAAACCGGATTTGCGAAAAAAGCTGGATGAAATCATTCGCTCTATTGAAGAAATGTATGTTCAAATGCCCCAGGACACGCGTCGAGCCGACCTTTTGATCTTTGAGCTGGGG
>JBDRPB010000038.1:0-5626 GCA_043809485.1 Pseudomonadota bacterium
ATCATTTCAAGAAGGCTTTGGAGCTGCGCCCAGAATTCCCGCAAGCTTGGAACAACATGGGAACGGTCTATCTATTGCACCGCCAGTGGGATCTGGCCATCAATTGTTTCCAGATGGCCGTGGGAGACATTCTGTACAGGACCCCGCATTTTGCCTACAATAATCTCGGGCTTGCTTACATAAAAAAAGAACAGTATCAGAAGGCGATTGCCAGCTTCCATAAGGCCTTAAAGTCTGCCCCTTCCTACAGCCCGGCCCGTACCAATCTGGGCCTGGCGCTGGAGCGTATGAACAGTTGGGAAGAGGCCATAGATGCTTATAAAACCGCCATCTCCCTGAATTCAGAAGACTCGGCTGCACATTTTCACCTTGGAAGACTGTATATGAGGCTTAATAGAAATGCTGAGGCAGCAGAAGAATTGCATCAAACTATAAAACTTGACCCAAGAGGGCATCTTGCTCAAGAGGCAAAGAAGCTCCTCGATAGCATGAAATAGAGAAAAACTATCACCAAAAACCAACCCTCAGCCTCTTTGGGGTGTCTTGCTGCGGGAGTTGACAAGTACAGCGATATCCATCAGACGGTCCGAATGATAATCCGCCTCCAAGTCCATGTTTTTGTAAGACATGAATGGAACGCCTGCAGCCCTGGCCGTTTCATTATCCACCTGAGAATCACCGATATATAAGGCCTCTTCCGGGCCAATTTTAAAAAACCGAAGAATTTTAAGGAGAGATTCAGGGTGGGGTTTGGGCATTTTCACATCCAGACATGAGACCACGATGTCAAAATATTTGGAAAGGCCGTATGATTCCAGAACCTTTCCGATGGTATTGCTGCGGTTGGTGGCCACGGCCAGACCAAATCCGGGCCTGAGGTCCTCTAATAGCGTTTTCAATTCTGGCTCCAGGATCATGTCCTTGAGGAACGGAGTGTAATCCATCCGCATCCTGTACTCCTGCGCCATTTCCATATAAGGAGTATCCCGAAAAATATGGCGTACAGACTTATCAGCCGTGTGCATATGGACAAAATCCACCTTATCCTCGCTCATTAGTGGAAGGCCGAAGTGTTGCAAAAGGTGGTTGTAGAAATTGATATTGGCCTGACGGGAGTCAAACATAACTCCATCGCAGTCGAAAATGATGACCGATATTTTGTTCATGACGTTCCATTTATTGTAGATTAGAAAAATAAGCTGATAATGTACCAATTTAAGAAAGAGGTGGTTAGATGTCAATAGATGTTATTTTTTCGTAACTCAGGTTCACGGTTCACGGTTGAAGAGAGATGAAGATTGAATCCCGCCCGGGCGGGAAAGATATTGAGGCTTGGCAACTGGCACGCGAGTTGACGCCAAAAGTGTACCGACTGACGAAGAAGCGAGGATTTGCGAAGGACTACGGGTTGAAGAAACAGATACAAGATGCTGCCGGATCATCGATGCATAATATTGCCGAAGGTTTCGATTCTGAGACGAATCCCGCGGCGGCGGGACTGTTCGTGGATTCATCACCTATCTCAAGAAATATGAAGAGCGCAAAGCGATCAACCGTGAACCCAGAACTGTGAACCTGACAACCTGAGTTACAAATATACTAAGAGGAGGTATGAAGATATGGGCAGGAAACTCAGATGGTTTGCTATATTAATTATAGTCTTGTTCGTGGGGAGGGTAGATGCATTCGCAAACGTGGGTGTTTATTCTGAAATGAACAGTGAGACGCTCCGCGGTGTCAGAAGCATATATGTGCGGGTAGCACCCATTGATTCTAAAATCGAACAGGAAGGACTTACCACAGCCCGGATACTGAGAGATACTGAACGCCAGTTACAGAGAGAGGAGATTAAAATACTTCCTGAGGAAGAATTCAATAGGCTTAGACGGACTCGGAATTACCCTCTCGGCCGGCTCGAGGTCATTGTAACGATAAAAGATATGAATAAAGACAACGAAAAACTATACAGTATTATTATCAGATTCAGCCAAATCGCATTTCTTTCCAGAGCGCCTGTTATCAAACTGTTTGCTCCTACATGGGAGAGTCAGACAATTGGCTACAGTGGCGATTTGAGTGTAGTCACAGAGGGTGTTAAAGCCGGGGTGGAGGAGTTTATCAGTGCCTATATGTCGGTGAATTCTAAATAATTCGAAATTCCTTGTTCGGTATTGGATGTTCGATGTTGGAAGTTCATCTTGCGTAAAAACACCGTCCGGCATAAATGCACCCTGTGAATTTTTACAAAATAACTTAGCGCTTATGGGAAAATGGACATCAATACTCTGAGTACCTTGCCCGGTATGAAATCTCCGGCCGAGCACCAGGTTCTTCTGTCAATGGAAGATTTAACCAGGTCTTTATAAAACAGTAAACCAGCCCGCATCCGATAATCGTCAATGCAATATACAAAAGCCCGAAGAAGATTAAATACTCTATATTCCATTGCCATTCAAAACTAAACGGAGTCATCTGTTCCCTCCTCGATTATTTATTCAGTAACAGGGTTTAGCTCCCTTTCTTGTGGAAAAACAGGCAGATACCTGTAAGCGGCAGAAAAAAGCAGAAATCCGTAACCAATGACGGCCATGGCAATTCCCCATTCCTGCCATGTGGGAAGATAGCTCCAGAATCTGTCAAAAGGCATTACAGGTATAGCGAGTGTGACAATAATAAACACGAAACGATTGAGGACAATACCCGTGCAGTTCAAAAGACATGCGGTGATTAGCCATCCCTGATGCTGCCTGGCCTTTGGAACCAGAAGAATAATGGCAGGGATAATTCCAAAAATTACGATTTCACATACTACCAACCAGATGCCATATGGCCCTTCCCGATAAAAGTCTATGAATTTGAGCCCGGCCCTGGGAACAACTCCATATATCCAACCCAGTGTATCTGCGATTTTTAAGACCATATAGATAGAAAGTAGCCAGGCGGATATTTTTGCCAGGAGCTGGATTGCATTATCAGGAACAAGTTTCTTTCGACTGATTTTTTCTGTGAGTTTAGTACACAGTATTGTAAAGCACGGACCCGCTGCTATGGCGGACAGGATAAAGAGGAAAAAGGTCCAGGGCCAGATATAAAATCCCTCCCTGGCCGCAAAGGGTCTTGCGTATAATACTCCGAACATCCCGCCCAGCGAGCCCTGGTGGAAAAAGGATAAAAAGGTGCCGGTGGCCGCAAAACAGCCATTATTTCGTGGAGGCTATGGCCGAATATGTGAAGCTCCCGGATTTTGTCCAACTGTCTATTCTTAAGGATAAGTGGGATGAACTCGATGCCCAGTACCATAAGGTAACATGTGATACAGAAGGACACCTCCACAAGCATGGAATGGATATTGGCATGCCAGAAGATGAACCATCCTCGAATGGGCTGGCCAATATCAATACCAAGCATGGCCATGGCACCAGAATAGCAAATAAAGCCTATGATCACAGCGGCATTGATAACATTCTTCAATTCACCTTTTCCAATAATATAGGTCAGGAAGCCTGTGAAGAAAGCGCCTGCCCCAAGGGCAATAATCGCCAGATCAAATACAATCCAGAGGGCAAAGGCGAATACATTGCTCATGTTGGTCTGATTCAGCCCTTTCCATAGGCAAAGAAAGGCCGATAGACCACCCCAGGCCAATAGGGCCAGCCATGGCAGGGTCCAAAATAGGAAGGTCGTTGTGGAACATCTCTTTACGCCTTCTGGTAACAATGGCGAATCCATGATTAATCCTCCTGAGAGAATTGGTTAAGTGGTTTAGTCGTTTAATGGTTAAGTAGTATCTGAACGAAACTGTCATTTCGAGCGTTAAGTAGTTTATTCGTTGTGATTTGATTGGCCATAAAGTAACCACTCGACCACTTAACTAATTAACTACTCAACCAGTTGCCCTGGTGACAGGCTTAAATTCACCCGGAAGATAATTGTCTGCCAGTTTCCGCACCCAGTCTTTGGTGGAGATGTAATAGACCTTGGGTTTCGTGTTTAGACGTTCCAGGATCCTGAAGGCATAAGGGCTCTTGATCATTTGAGACACCTTATGTTCAGGATTATTGAGGTCTCCGAATATGATGGCCTGGGCTGGACATGCCTCAGTACAGGCCGTGGTGTATTCGTGTTCTTCAAGATCGGTGCGATCTTCGGCATAGGCCTGGGTTTTTGCTCTCATGAGACGGTGGTGGCAGAAAGTGCATTTTTCCACCACACCCCTCATGCGGGGAGAAACCTCTGGAGACAGGTAACGTTCAAGTCCTTTGCCCTTGGGATAATATGTGTCCCACCAGTTAAAATACCTGGCACCATAGGGACAGGCGGCCTGGCAGTATCTGCATCCTATGCAGCGAGTATAGATCTGGCTGACAATGCCTGTATTATGATCGATTTTTGTGGCAGTGGCGACACACACAGAAACGCACGACGGCTGATGATGTCCTCTGCCGTCTTCATCGCAGTGCATACACGGCCTGGGAAAATAGCTCACCTCTGTGTGTGGAAAATCCTTGCCGTTTGTGATCTTATACAGCTTCATCCAGGTGATAGTTCGTTCCTTGTCTGTCTGATCAGGTCTGACAGACACGTTGTTCTCGGCCGCACAGGCGATCATGCACGTCCCGCACCCAGTGCACTTATCCAGATCAATGACCATGCCGTACCTATAAGTATCACCCTGTTTTTGTTCCATGTTTTTCCTCGCTTCTAAACCTTGATCAATTGGACCGGCGTATTCCACCACACTAAATGACCGCTCAGAGGGTCTTTCCCCACATGGATGATATCATTGGGGTTGACCCCCTTTCCACGTGAAAACTCATCATAGGCAGTGTGCCCGAAACCTAACGGAAGATATACAATACCGGGCATTGCCCCTTCAAAAAGGTTAACGCGCACCCGAACTGTTCCAGTTGGAGACTTAATGATCGCGCGGTCGCCTTCCTTGAGCCCATATTTTGAGGCGGTCTTGGGATTTATCTCGGCAAAAGACTCATCTTTTCTGAGCTGATTATCAAAGATGGTCTTGTTCAAGAAAGGGGGATTCGGGGTCCAGCCGCTGGCAAGATTGATCATTTCGTATGGCATCATCAGGAGTGGATATGCCGATCTGTCCGCATCAGAAAGGGCTGGTTCGTAATGGGGCATGAAGACTGCATCCCCTTTTTCGGAGATCCCCATGTTCTTCAGAGCAGTTTCTTCTGAAATTTTCAGTGCATAATCATAAAAGGCCAGTTCAATCCGGGTGCTGAAAAACTCAAATTTGCCAGTAGGGGTCTTAAATAGCCTCTCCCAGTTTTTATAGGCGTGAACAGGTAAATACCACAAACCCCCAGCATTCATTTTCTTCCACATGTCGTCGAAGGTGTTGTAAACGGGAGTCACACTGCCTCTCTCCCGCAAACGTTTCCACGCCGGGACGGAGCCATCGTAATGGACCAGCCCCGCATGAGCGTCAAACAGGCCCTTAGCCCTTTCTTTGAGCACATCCTCATATTTTTTCCAGGGAAAGGAAGATCCCACAGATCCTCCGATTCGCTTTGCAAGCTGCATGATGACATCCCCGCTGTTCCTTGTTGCATAAACCGGTTTAACCACAGGTTTTGATATTCCGTAGAGGGGATACTGGAGT
>JBDRPB010000039.1:0-10336 GCA_043809485.1 Pseudomonadota bacterium
ACCCAAGATTTTAGCATTTGCTCAAATACTTAAATACAATTCATTGCCTTTGCCCCAACTGCTGTGTGATATATTGGAATTGGGGCGCAAGGGTATGGGGTGTCCTGTTGAAATGGAATTTTCGATTAACCTGAGTTCTGAAAAAAATGGCAAAAGTGATTTCTTTTTTCTTCAGATGAGGCCGATGGTGGCTGACGAAGAGCGTTTTGAAGTGCAGATAACTCAGCAAGAGATTGAAAAGGCATTCTGTCATTCCTCCCAGGCCCTTGGGAATGGAAAAAATGAGGAAATGACGGATATTGTCTATGTCAAGCCCGATGACTTTAAGCCGGAAGCCACAGTGCAGATGGCACAAGAGGTTGGCCAGATAAACACTGGTTTGCTCAAAGATAAACGTCCGTACCTCCTGGTAGGCCCAGGAAGGTGGGGGTCATTTGACCGGTGGCTCGGTATACCGGTCAAGTGGAAAAATATTTCAGGCGTAGGCGCAATTATTGAACTCAGAAATGAAAAATTGAGGGCTGATCCATCACAGGGGTCTCACTTTTTCCAGAATATTACATCCCTGGGGATTCACTATATTACTGTCACAGAAGGCTCTGGGGACTGTTTTGATTGGGAATGGGTGTCTTCCCTGCCTGCCGTACAGGAGACTGCGTTTCTAAGACATGTAAGGGTTAAAAGGCCTTTGATTCTCAAAATTGATGGCAGAAAGTCTCAGTGCGTGATAATTGGGGGTTAAGAATTGACTATTGACTATTGATGATTGAAAACATATTGATTGCGGAGGTTTTCTGTCTTTTTCAATCTTTAATCGGCAATCGTCAATCAAAACGGAGGTTATAGATGGCAGACATCTTGAAAGCAATAAAGGACAAAGACCCTGGTGAAAAGGAATTTCATCAGGCTGTAAATGAGGTCTTGGAAAGTATTCAGCCGGTACTGGACCGAAATCCTGAATATCGTCAAGCTGGTATCCTGGAAAGAATTACGGAACCCGAACGGGTAATTATGTTTAGAGTTCCCTGGGTGGACGATCAGGGCCAGGCTCATTTAAACCGGGGCTACCGGGTGCAGCTGAACAGCGCACTTGGCCCTTATAAAGGAGGCCTTCGTTTTCATCCTTCGGTTAACCTGAGCATATTCAAAAGCCTAGCCTTTGAGCAGACTTTCAAAAACGCTTTGACTTCTTTGCCTTTGGGCGGCGGAAAGGGCGGCTCCGACTTTCAGCCTCGTGGTAAATCCGATGCTGAAGTAATGCGCTTTTGTCAAAGCTTCATGTCAGAGTTGTTCCGTTACATCGGCCCGGACATTGATGTCCCGGCAGGTGACATTGGAGTGGGTGCTCGCGAAATCGGCTATCTGTTCGGCCAATACAAGCGACTTTGTAAAGAGTTCAGTGGAGTATTGACCGGGAAAGGGATCAACTGGGGAGGAAGCCTGGTCCGCCGAGAAGCGACCGGCTATGGTGTAGGTTATTTTCTGGCCGAACTATTGTCTCAACACGGACAGAGCATTGATGGGAAGACAGTAGCCATTTCTGGCTATGGCAACGTTGGAACATATGTAGTGGAAAAAATAAATGAACTTGGTGGAAAAGTTGTAACTATCGCCGACGAATATGGATACGTATGCGACCCGGATGGCATCAAGGGCGAAAAACTACAATGTATGGCTGACCTGTGGTGTGTTTACCGTAAGTCTGCGGAGGATTATGCTACGCAATTTAATTGCGAATGGATTCAAGGAAGGCGACCTTGGGAAGTGCCATGCGATGTCGCGATTCCCACAGCCATGGAGAACGAGTTGGATTTGAATGCGGCCAAGACACTGGTATCCAATGGATGCATGGCAGTGGTTGAAGCTGCCAACATGCCATGCACCCATGACGCTGTGCAGTATTTTCGTGAAAACGGGATTCTTTTCGCACCGGGAAAGGCTGCCAACGCTGGAGGAGTAGCTGTTTCCGGGCGTGAAATGACCCAAAACAGCATACGCCTGTCATGGACGAGGGAAGAGGTGGATAACCGACTGAAAATGATAATGGGAAATATTCATCGTACTTGTCTTGAGGCAGCAGAAATGGTTGGGGCACCCGGAAACTATGTTGTTGGGGCAAACGTTGCAGGTTTTATGAAGGTGGCTGACGCTATGCTACAACAGGGGTTGGTTTGATCAGAGTTGAAACTTTGAATTTTATCGAGTCCGTCTTTAATCTACAATCGAAATTCAAAAATCAAAACGGAGGTTATATATGTCAGATATTTTGGATATAATAAAGGACAGAGATCCGGGTGAAAAGGAGTTTCATCAGGCTGTAAAAGAGGTTTTGGAAAGTGTCCAGCCGGTCTTGGAACGAAATCCCGAATACCGTCAAACCGCCATTCTTGAAAGAATTACTGAACCTGAACGTGTGATTATGTTTCGGGTGCCCTGGATGGACGACCAGGGTCAGATCCATGTGAACCGTGGATACAAGATAGGAATGAATAGCGCAATCGGGCCGTATAAGGGAGGCCTGCGTTTTCACCCATCGGTAAACCTTAGCATCATTAAATTACTGGCCTTTGAGCAAATCTTTAAAAACGCCTTGACAACCTTAGGGATGGGGGGTGGCTCAGGGGGTTCTGATTTTGAACCAAAGGGAAAATCTGATAATGAGGTTATGCGATTTTGTCAGAGTTTCATGGCTGAACTTTTCCGCCATATCGGGCCTAATACGGATATTACTGGCGGTGATATTGGTGTAGGGGCCAGGGAAATCGGTTATCTCTTTGGCACGTACAAGAAACTGAGCAATGAATTTACGGGCGTATTGACCGGTAAAGGTCTCGGTTGGGGAGGAAGTTTTATCCGGCCTGAAGCAACTGGATACGGTAATGTCTATTTTGCTGCTGAAATGCTGGACACCCAAAATGATACCCTTGAAGGCAAGACCTGCCTGGTATCAGGTGCAGGGAATGTGGCCCAGTTTACTGTTGAAAAACTCATAGAATTAGGCGGAAAGGTGGTCACCTTGTCAGATTCCTCAGGGTATATTTATGATGAAGAGGGCATTGACCAGGGCAAACTGGAATTTGTAAAAAGACTCAAGAACATCAGGCGCGGCAGGATAAGAGAGTACATTGACAAGTATTCTGAAGCGGTTTATACAGAAGTGGATCCCTCTCTGAATTACAATCCTTTGTGGAACCATAAGGCCGAATGTGCATTTCCGAGCGCAACACAAAATGAAATTAATGAAAAAGATGCTCAAAACCTGGTCAATAATGGTGTGACGCTGGTCAGTGAGGGGGCTAATATGCCCTCAACGCCTGAAGCCATCGATATTTTTCTTGATAGTAAACTACTCTATGCCCCCGGCAAGGCATCTAATGCAGGTGGGGTTGCAGTGTCGGGGCTTGAAATGGCCCAGAACAGCATGCGTTTAAACTGGTCCAGGGAAGAAGTGGACAACCGCTTTAAGATGATCATGAAGAGCATTCATCAGAGCTGTCTCGATGCGGCCGCTGAATACGGCGTACCTGGCAACTACATGGCTGGTGCAAACATCGCAGGTTTTGTGAAGGTTGTGAATGCTATGTTGGATCAGGGGCTGGTGTAAAGGACATGTTGCGAGTTGCGCGTTCCGGGTTGCGGGTTAGAATATAAAACCCAAAACACGTAACGCGCAACCAATAAGCTTTTATGTTAATTCCTCGCCTGCAGCAGGCAGTTTTCATCTTGACAGCCAAGCCACGCTTTCCTACTATTCTCAAAATTTCAAATCCAGTTAAATTTAATTCCCACCCAGTTCCTTAAGTTTAGAACTCGTTGAGTAGTTGGGTGGTTAAGTGGTTGAGTAGAAAACATTCACTATTATTTCGGGATGTTATAACTTTTCAAACACCGAATGTCCAATTTTCAAGTAAATAATAGATATGATCATTTTAACAACAACTTAACGACTCAACTACTTAACCACTTAACCAGATCTTAAGTTTCACTTACAAGGAGTCTTATATGCCGAGACGTGACGACATTAAGAAAGTGATGATTATCGGTTCGGGTCCTATTATCATTGGTCAGGCCTGTGAGTTCGACTATTCCGGCACCCAGGCGTGCAAGGCCCTTCGAAAACTGGGCTATGAGATTGTCCTGGTCAATTCCAACCCTGCCACCATCATGACCGATCCGGGAATGGCTGATGTGACTTATATTGAACCCCTCAATTTACAGACAATGGCGGAGATTATTGAAAAGGAACGTCCGGATGCCATTTTGCCCAATCTCGGAGGCCAGACCGGGTTGAATCTCTCTTCTGAATTGGCCCGCACCGGTGTGCTTGAAAAGTATGGCGTTAGGGTTATAGGAGTACAGGTGGATGCCATTAAACGTGGAGAAGATCGGATCGCTTTCAAGGAAACCATGAACCACCTCGGCATTGAAATGCCAAAAAGCGAACCGGCCTTCAGTGTTGAGGATGCTGAAAAGATAGCTGATAGTCTGGGCTATCCGGTGGTGATCCGGCCCGCCTATACCATGGGAGGAATGGGCGGGGGTATGGTTTACAATGTGGAGGAATTGCGAATCATTGCCAGCCGGGGCCTGTCTGCGAGCCTTGTGGGCCAGATCCTGGTTGAGGAGTCCGTGTTAGGATGGGAAGAGCTGGAGCTGGAGGTAGTGCGCGATGCCAAAAACCAGATGATTACGGTCTGTTTTATAGAGAATGTTGATGCCATGGGCATTCACACAGGCGATTCTTTCTGCACGGCCCCCATGCTTACCATAGACCCTGAGCTTCAAAAGCGGCTTCAGAAATATTCATATGACATTGTAGAGGCCATAGAGGTGATCGGGGGCACCAATATCCAGTTTGCCCATGACCCTGAGACCGGCCGTGTTGTGGTAATCGAAATCAATCCCAGGACCTCCAGATCATCGGCTCTCGCATCAAAGGCCACAGGTTTTCCCATTGCCCTTATATCGGCCATGCTTGCGGGCGGTTTGACTCTGGACGAGATTCCGTATTGGAGGGAAGGCACTCTGGATAAGTACACCCCATGGGGCGAATACGTAGTAGTCAAGTTTGCTCGCTGGGGCTTTGAAAAATTTGAAGGGTCCGAGGATAAATTGGGCACACAGATGCGGGCTGTGGGAGAGGTAATGAGTATTGGTAAGACCTACAAAGAGGCATTTCAGAAGGCAATTCGCTCTTTGGAGACAGGGCGCTACGGCCTCGGTTTTGCCAGGGATTTCCATGAAAAACCATTGGATGACCTTTTTGATCTTTTGTCCGAAGCCTCAAGCGAGAGGCAGTTTATTATGTACGAGGCCCTGAGGAAAGGCGCCAGTATTGAAACGCTCTATGGAAAGACTCATATTAAGCCATGGTTTATTGAGCAGATGAAGGAGCTGGTGGACCTGGAAGAGGAGATTCTTAAATACAAGGGGAAAATACTCCCTGATGGATTGCTTACGCAAGCTAAAAAAGACGGGTTTTCGGATCGGTACCTGTCAGGGCTCCTTCAAGTCCCGGAAAAGGATGTCAGAGCAAAACGTGTCTCCATAGGTGTTGTGGAAGGGTGGGAGCCGGTGCCTGTAAGCGGGGTGGAAGACGCGGCCTATTATTTTTCAACTTACAACGCCCCTGATCAGGTAGAAACCAGTAAGAGGCGCAAGATTATGGTGTTAGGCGGTGGCCCCAACCGGATAGGGCAGGGGATTGAGTTTGACTACTGCTGCGTACACGCTGCTTTTACTCTTCGCGATGAGGGTTTTGAGTCCATTATGGTCAACTGCAATCCCGAGACCGTATCCACAGACTATGACACGTCCGATAAACTCTACTTTGAGCCGCTTACAGTAGAGGATGTGTTGAGCATTTACGAAAAAGAGAAACCGGAAGGTGTCATTGTGCAATTCGGGGGACAGACTCCTCTTAACATTGCAAATGAACTGGCCGAAGCCGGGGTCAAAATCATCGGGACTTCGCCTGACACCATCGATCTGGCCGAGGACAGGGATCGGTTTCGCCAGAAGATGCGGAAGCTGGGTATTCCCCAGCCCGAATCGGGCATGGCCAGCACCCTGGAAGAAGCACTCGAGGTCGCTGAAAGGATAGGTTATCCCTTGATGGTGAGACCCTCCTATGTGCTGGGCGGCCGTGGCATGGAAGTGATCCACGACGAGGAGATGCTCAAGCATTATGTTGCTGCGGCAGTGGATGTGTCCCCGGAACGGCCGATCCTGGTCGACAAGTTCCTGGAAAACGCTATTGAAGTTGAGGCAGATGCCATTGCCGACGGTACTGATGCCTTTGTACCTGCCATAATGGAACATATTGAGCTGGCCGGGGTCCATTCCGGTGATTCAGCCTGCGTTATACCTCCTATCAGTATCCCGGCTAAACATCTTGCTACTATCTTTGAATATAACAGAAAAATTGCGATTGAGCTTAATGTGGTTGGCCTGATGAATATACAGTATGCCATTGCTAATGATACGGTGTTCATCCTTGAGGCCAACCCGCGAGCCTCCCGAACAGTGCCACTCGTTTCAAAGGTTTGCAACATCTCCATGGCCAGGATTGCAACGCAGCTCATGCTTGGAAAAAAGCTCGCCGATCTTGACATACGGCCCAGATCATTCCCCTATTACGGGGTTAAAGAGGCGGTGTTCCCTTTTAACATGTTCCCTGAGGTGGACCCTCTTCTGGGCCCGGAAATGCGATCCACCGGAGAGGTATTGGGAATGGCTGATTCCTTCGGGCTTGCCTACTTTAAGGCCCTGGAGGCTGCGCAGAACACGCTTCCCTCCGACGGGACAGTCCTCATCACGGTATCTGAGATGGACAGACCGGCAGTGCTGGAGGTGGCCAGACAGTTTTACAGTTTGGGTTTTAAGCTCAGGACAACCAATGGAACTTATAGATTCCTGGCTGAACAAGGTATCGAGTCAGAACCCATTTTGAAAATGTATGAAGGACGTCCAAATATTGTGGATGGAATCAAGAATAATGAGATTCAACTTGTCATAAACACTCCCAGCGGTAAACTTAGCAAGCATGATGATTCATACATACGCAAGGCGGCCATTAAGCATAAAGTGCCTTATATCACTACTCTTGCCGCTGCACTTGCGGCTGCAAGGGGCATTGCAAAAAATCGCAGAGGACATGGGAGCGTCAGGTCACTTCAGAGCTATCATGAAGATATTAAAATATAAAATCGCTCCACGATTTCATATGGGAGAGGATAAAGATGGACGGAATTGTTGGTGTATATGGACTTGGTGACAATGAACTGGTGAATAAGGCATTTCTGGCAACGGGTGCCTGTCAACACAGAGGCAAGGCAAGCACCGGAATAGCAATAGGGAATCGAAAGGGAATCTATATTCACAAAGGCCTGGGAAGGATCGCCGAAGTTATAGACTACAATATAATGAGGACCTTTCAAGATTTAGAACCTGTTGCCGCTATTGGAAACATCGGTTATACAAAAAGGAAAATTTCTGAAAAAATAAATGCTGAGCCTATAGAAATCAGTCCAAGAATCGATTCCAAATACAAAGTTGTTGTAACCATGGATGGATATCTTATCAAAGATGACGACCTTAGAGCAGAGCTTGAAGTAAATTATAGCTTACAGACTGATAACAAGACAGAAGTTGTCGGTGCCCTGTTGCACAAATACATAACTCAGGAAGGTGTTAAATTTGAAGCAGGTGAAAAACTTGTTGAAAAACTGCACGGAAGGGCAACTTTTGCTCTTACGGCTTTAGTTCATGACGGGAAAGAGGTTTATCTGATTACCTTAAACGATGCCAGGGCGTTTGAGCCTTTCTGTTATGCGACTATTGATGGCACTTTTATTGCCAGTTCTGAGTCATGCTCCCACAGGAGACTGGATGGATTTACTGAAAAAGAATATGATGGCGCAGAGATGACCATATGTTCATCAGGAGGATATGAAACAAAAAGACTGAGAGAAGAGCCTATGATGCCGGACATATTCCAGGGGGCGTATTTTGGCAATGTGGGTTCACTGTTCAGGGGGAAAGAAATATTCCAAATAAGGAGAGAGCTGGGCCTGGAACTTGTTGATCATTACAAAACCTCACAAGCGGATATTGTCATTCCCAACCCGGAATCAGGATGGGGGGTAACCGTGGGGATTGCAGAAGGTTTAAGAAAGAAGCTTTTCCCGGCCCTGATAAAACTCCCACAGGCTGTCAGGACATTTCAGGAAGGTGAGATACGAACAAGATCCAAGGAGGTGGGACTTAAATTTGGCGGGATTGATACCTTGTTAAAGGACAAAAGCATTGCAATGGGAGATGACAGCATTGTAAGAGGAAGTGTAAGCGAAGGGGGGTCTGTCTGGGTTGTATACAATGCAGGTGCTAAATTCATCGAATTCTGGATATCTTACGGCCCAATGTTTTTCCCTTCGTTTAAGGAATGGCATCGTGGCATCGAGTGTTTACACGAACTGGCAGCCCAGAGGGCTTTTAAGGACGATAACCCATACGATAAAACCCTGGATGAAATCAACAGCGCTGTGGCAAAACTTGTTGGCGTTGACGAAGTAAAATATAATTCACAGGATAGAATTCGAAAAGTTGCAGGCGACGGTTCTTTTCAGGCATTGGATGCAAGTTACCCAATTGACCAGGGATTCTGGCCGGATTGGCTTAAAAGTGAATTTGACAAATTTAGTCGTTACCGAAGTTGAGTCTGTTTCTCGACTCGCTGGATACCTATGCACTTCTCCTCAATAGCACATGTCCTGGGAACTTTATTAATTGTTACCGGTAGTTCAATGGCCTTACCGTTAATATGTTCCTTGTATTACAATGAAGGAGATCTGTTTTCAATTCTAATTTCCGGAATAATTACAATTGCATTGGGACTACCTTGCTGGTGGTTTTTTCGAAAAAATCACGATTTAAACATAAAAGACGGTTTTTTCATCGCTGTCTTTGGATGGATGTTGGTCTCTGCTCTTTCCGGCCTGCCTTTTATGATCTACGGAGCGATTCCTTCCTTTACTGACGCTTTTTTTGAAATGATGTCCGGTTATACAACCAGCGGGGCAACCATACTCACTGACATAGAAGTGGTCCCTCACGGACTGTTGTTTTGGCGAAGCGTGACCCATTTACTCGGTGGTATGGGGTTTTTGACGTTAACTATTTTATTCCTGCCCCATGGAATGGGGGGGCTTCGTATATTTCGAGCAGAGTCGAGTCCTGGCCAGGTTATTACCAAAGATAAATTCAAACCCCGTAATAGAGATACCATGATCTGGCTGTGGGGGATATATCTGGGACTAAACCTTTTAGAAACATTTTTGTTATGCCTTGGAGGAATGTCCCTTTTTGATTCTTTGTGTCATTCATTCGGAACTGTATCAACTTCAGGGTATTCCCCTTATAATGCAAGTATAGGATTTTATAACAATGCTTATTTTGACTGGATTATCATTCTATTTATGTTCTTAGGCGGTATGACCTTTATACTTTTTTATCAGATATTGAAAGGGGACTGGGGAGCATTAAAAATAAATACTGAATTCCGCTGGTATGTGGGGTTGTTGCTGTTTTTTTGTGGCATTGTTTCATGGATTTTATGGAAGGATAATACTTATAGCAGTTTAATGGATTCTATCAGGTACGCGACATTCCAGGTAATGTCTCTCTTGACCACAACCGGGTTCACCACTGCCGATTATGAAAAATGGCCTCAGGCCGCGCAGATGTTTCTATTTACGGTGTGCTTTATTGGGGCCTGCGCCGGATCAACCACCAGCGGCATCAAGGTCGTCCATTATGTTCTTATATGCAAATACATGTATGCATCAGTAAAGAAAATTTTTTTGCAACCTATGGCTGTCATATCAATCCAGCTTAACCAGCGTCCTGTTGAACCCTCAATAGTAGATCTTGCCATCTGTTATTTTATTGTAAACATATTCATGGTGCTGGGAGGGGGTTGTTTTATGGTGTTGGTGGATGATATGGACTATCTTACGGGTATAAGTTCCGTAATTGCCACACTCATGAACATAGGCCCAGGCTTTGGAACAGTGGGACCGTCAGAAAATTATGCCCATATTTCTGATGTGGGGAAATGGTTCTTATCCTGGAATATGCTGGTTGGCAGAGTGGAAATGTTTTCAGCGCTGGTCGTGTTCTATCCGTCATTCTGGAAGAAATAACTTACACTAAAAATAATTTCCGAACATTTTTTAGCTGAAGCGAAGTACAGATAACGATAACCCGTTCATCATCGTGGATTTGCGTGTCTCCCACAGCAATTTTCCACCCTCCATCGCGAAAGACTCCGCCAATG
>JBDRPB010000040.1:0-13292 GCA_043809485.1 Pseudomonadota bacterium
TAATGCCGGCTGGGATACCGAAGAGGCAGGCCAGAATGATTGCAACCACGGCCAGCAGGGCCGTGTTTGGCAGCCGGGCCCAGATTTCCTCTATGACTGGGTTTTGGGTTCGGGCCGAACGTCCCAGGTCGAACCGGGACAGGCGGCTAAGGAAAAAGGCGTACTGTATGTGGATAGGCCGGTCGAGTCCGAGTTGGTGGCGGATGAGCTCGACCTCCTCTGGCGTCGCCATTTGACCGGCGAGCACTTGGGCCGGATCTCCAGGGAGCATCCGTAGCATAAAGAACAGCAGAAGCGATATCCCGATCAGGACCGGGACGGTTGAGAGTAGGCGCTTGAATACGTACTGAAGCATAATTCTTTTCGGTTTTCCTGAGTGTCTATCGAGGTGGTTTCTGCAAGGATCGGGCGAGAAAATGATAATCACTGTCCCCTCACAAGCGTCCTGGCACGGCGTCGTGTCAGAACGCTCGCTTGCGGGGATTCGGATTGGCCTACTTCATCGTAATATAGGTCGGATAGAACTTCTCAGTCGGCGTGACGACCATGCCCTGGATCTTGCTCGAATAGGCGATCAAAAACTTCTCCACATGGAGCCACATCCAAGGGCAGTCGTCCCAGACCATCTCAGATGCCTGTTTCAACAATGCCAGCCGTTTGTTCGGGTCCTGCTCCTCCCGGGAGGCCAACATGATCTTGTCATACTCCGGGTTACAATAAAAGGCCGCACCGAGTCCTTTCGGCGGGTTGACTTCACATGTAAACTGACCATATAGGCCCATATCTGCGTCCAGAATCAGCGGGCCCCAGCCCAAGAGGAAAACCTCCAGCTCTGTCTGGTCGAGTGGCTTCAGCAGGCCTGCCACATAGGTCGGCCAGTCATAGGTCCGGAGTTCAACCTTCACGCCGATCGCCTGGAGATAGGCCTGTACGGCTTCAGAAACCTGCTTGTCAAAGAGGTATCGCCCGTTGGGAGTCCGCATATTGACGGTTTTAGAAAAGTCGAATTGGGCCTCCTTTAGGAGCGCCTTGGCCTTCTCCGGATCGTAATCATACTGCTTGTCCATCTTCATGTATCCAAAGACTTTGGGTGATACCGGACCGTCCATCGGTTGAGCGGTATCGAAAAGAATCTTTTTCACGATAGCCTTTTTGTCTACGGCATAATTGAAGGCCTGACGGACTTTCTTGTTGGTGGTAACCCCTTTCTGATAGTTAAGTCCCATGAAGATCGTTCGGGTGTCCAGGGGCATTTCCACAGTGATATTCGGGTCCGCCTTGAGTGCTGCCACATTAGAGGGTAGCGGCTTATAGCAGACGTGGACCTGGCCGGTCCTCAGCATCGCCTCTCGGGTCGCCGCCTCCGGCACAACCTTCCAGGTGATTTGAGCGACCGTGGGTTTTTCACCCCAGTAGTTTTCATTTCGGACCATTACGATGCGGTCCCCTTTGACCCATTCCTTGAGAACATATGCGCCCGCTCCTACAGGGTTCTGACGAATGTCCTCTCCGTATTTCTCGATGGCTGCCGGGCTGATTGGAGACACCAGGGACAGTGAAAGGGTCGGAGTCAGTGGCGCGAAGGGATATTTGAGTTTGAGCACCACGGTGTGTTCGTCGATCTTGATGCATTCCTTCACCATGCCCACCGAGAAGCGCAGGGGCACCCTCATTTTGGGGTTGAGGATGCGGTCCCAGGTCAGTTTGACGGCGTCGGCGTTAAAATCGCTGCCATCTGAGAACTTCGCTCCCTTGCGCAGGTGAAGGGTGTAAGTCAACCCATCATCGGACACCTCGCACTTGGTGGCCAACCGGGGATGGAGTTTCCCTTCCGGATCCTGGAAGAAAAAGTTCCCGTAAATCAAGTCGCACATGTTTTGAAACAAGGTTGTGGTCTGCTCCTGGGGGTTCAAAGTATCCGCGTCCACACCGATGCCGATCGTGAGTTCCTTAATCTCGGCACGTGCACTAAGCGGAGCAAGGCACAGGCCAAGCCCTGCGATTAGAAAGGACGTAATAACGACTATTTTGATGCACTTTGTGATGTTTTTCATGGGACTCCTCCTTTAGTTAAAGGTTTTTGTCATTTCCTTTTACGAATTTACCGCCCAGCATCACTAGACGGATTGCCTCCTTTTTAGTCAGAATTGAAACATCATCCAGAGGGTTACCCTCAACCACAACCAGGTCGGCAAGCTTACCTTCCTCAATTGTGCCCAGTTCTTTTTCCAATCCCAGAACCTGAGATGCTATCTGGGTGGCGGCCCGGATGGCTTCCATGGGTGAGAAACCCACTTCCACCATCCGCTTCAGCTCCCCTAGGTTGCCGCCGTGCACGTTAAAAGGCGTCCCTGCATCGGTTCCCATGGCAACACGTACCCCGGCCTCCCGGGCCATTCTGACGCTTTTCAGATAAAAAGGCTTAACATGGAGAGTTTTCTCCACAGCAAATTGAGGGATCCCGGCTTCAACCCCCTTTCTCTCGATGTAATACGGGGCCGAGAGGGTCGGGATGAGAGGCACATCTCTTTTCACCATTAAGGAGATTGTCTCTTCATCCAGGAAGATCCCGTGTTCAATACTGTCGATTCCGGCGCGAAGGGCATTGAGTATCCCTTGGGTCCCCATGGCATGCGTTGCCGTTTTTTTCCCTGCTTTGTGGGCCTCTTGGATTCCTGCCCGAAGCTCCTCTTCGGTGAGCTGCTCACTTCCAGGTTCTACCGCAGGCGTCATTACACCGCCTGTAGCCATTAATTTCACTATGTCTGCGCCTGCCTTAATTTGGTCTCGGGCAGCTTTACGCACTTCGTCGGGACCATCCGCTTCCTGACCCATCTGCCACCCGTGACCACCGGTCATACAGATCAATCGACCGCTCACGAGCATTCTGGGTCCCGGAATCAACCCCGACTGGATGGCCTGTTTAAGGCCAATGTCAATGCCATCCTTTCCCCCCATATCACGAATCGATGTGACGCCCGCCATGATGGTTTGACGAGCGAAATCCGCTGCCCGCAAGGCGATTAGGGTCATCGGTTGGGCCAAGCTGGCGCTCATTGGGTCCGGGCTGGCATCCAGACAGAGGTGAACATGACAATCAATAAAGCCTGGCAGAAGGGTTCGCCCGTCCAGTGGTATCTTATGTGCATCATTGGGGATCGCGACATTCCCCTCCTGTACCTTCACGATTCTTTCTCCTTCAACAAGAACAGTCGCGTGTTCCAGGATCCTGCCGTCGCCGACAAACACGGGACCATCAAGAAAAGCAATGGTCATATTTACCTCCAGAATTTGATTTTCCTTTCAGCCTCGAAAAAAACTATAATTTTACAAATATCATTGAGATTTAGGTACTGTCAATCCTTATTTTCAGGGGAATCGTCTATGGATTCTGGCGTTTGATTTGTAGCACAAGGGAAAAGGCTTGGCTAAGCCTACTTCTTTGACGAGAAGCATGATGCTTTGGGCCAGTAATCTCGACCTCGATGCCCAGTGCAAATCCTTTTCCATTGATTCAACAAATAAATATGTGCCATATTGGTGAAGTTCCGGCAAGGAATTTTTTTATTCCCTGAAGCAAGTATTGACCTGCTTTGAAACCATCTCAATGTCCCAAGAGGAAATGCCATGAAAAACATCAAAAAGCATGTGGTTGAACAGAAAGATCTCATCATTCAAACCCGTCGAGACCTCCATCGGATTCCAGAAACCGCCTACACAGAACGTAAGACATCCGCCTATGTGACAGATTCCTTGACCAGAGAGGGACTTCAAGTCCAAACCGGAATTGCCCAGTTCGGTGTGGTAGGACTGATGGATACGAAAAGGCCCGGCCCGACCCTGATGATCCGTGCCGACATGGATGCCCTTCCTATCGAGGAAGCAACAGGGCTTCCCTTTGCCTCAATCCACCAAGGCGCCATGCATGCATGCGGGCATGACGCCCACATGGCCATGGTACTGGGAGCAGTTAGGGTTCTCAATAAGATCCGCGATAGACTGAACGGGAATATCAAATTCGTGTTCCAGCCTGCTGAAGAAGGACCTGGTGGTGCAAAGCCCATGATCGATGCCGGGGTGATGGAGAATCCCAGGGTCGATTATGCCCTGGGCTGTCATATGTGGCCGGGCATTCCGGAAGGGGTAATCGGTATCAAACCAGGGGTGTTCATGGCGGCCATGAACCGCTTTGATATCAGGATCATCGGGGAGGGCGGCCATGGGGCCATGCCGCATTTGTGCGTCGACGCCCTGGAGGTGGGCACTCAGGTTGTCAGTGCGCTCCAACGCATCGTGAGCCGGCACATGAACCCGCTCGACCCGACGGTCCTAACCATCGGCAGGTTTCACGCCGGTACGGCCTTCAATATCATTCCAAGTGTGGCCGAGATGTCGGGAACCACCAGGACCTTTGATACGGAGATCTGGCGAACTTGGGAGGTGCGTATCGAAAAAGTCGTTCGAGGGGTCTGTGAATCCATGGGAGCCAGGTACGAGTTGAACTTCCAATTCAGCTACCCGCCGACAATAAACGATGAAGCCTTCTCACAAACGGTTCGAGCGTGTGCGGAAAAGGTGGTGGGCAAAGACCGGGTAGTGGAACCCGAATCGACGATGGGCGGAGAGGACATGTCTTACTATTTGCAGGAAACAAAAGGCTGTTTCTTTGTCCTGGGGGTCGGCCGAGAAGGGGGTGCCAATCTCCATCATTCAAAATTCGATTTTAACGAGGATGTCTTGCTACTTGGGGTGGAGATGTTTTGTCGGGTCGCGTTGGACCTGCTGGGTTATGGTGGTGTCGCTTAGACTACCCAACTCCTAGACACCAACAGGCTTAATATCCGATAACACACCCGTCTTTTCTCCTGTCAGATGCACCAAACAGCACATTTTGGGCACGATCCAGATAAATGGCCTGCCCCCCACCGACCTGGTTTACTGAAGAGGGAGAGTTGATGATACCATGCCCTTTTTCCTTAAGCGTTGAAGCTGCTTTTCGGGAAATCCCCTCCTCCAAATAGACCTCTTTACCCTGTATATGCCTTATCCTGGGAGCATCCACTGCTTCTTGCAGGTTCATTTTGAAATCAATGAGATTGATCAAAAACTGCACATGCCCCTGCGGCTGCATGTCGCCACCAATAACGCCGATGCTCATCAAAAAACGTCCGTCCTTGAACACCATTGCCGGTATGATGGTGTGCATTGGACGCTTGTGCGGTTCCAGGCGGTTTGGGTGGTGTGGATCCAGGGAGAACGAATGCCCCCTGTTCTGAAGGACGATACCTGTATCATCTACCACCATTCCCGATCCAAAAGCCATATAAACGCTGCTAATAAGGGAAACCGCATTCCTGTCTTTATCCACAGCGGTGACAAATACAGTGTCGGCACCTCTTTTATTTGAATATGGGACAGGGGGGACCATGGCCTTATGGTAATCAATCTTTTTTAGCCACTCTTTTGCATATTCTTTGGAAAGCAATCTGCCAACCGGGACGTTTTCAAATTCAGGATCGGTAATAAAGTAGTCTCGATCACTAAAGGCGATCTTTTTTGCTTCAATCAGAAGATGGAGGTAGTCCGGGCTATTATGCCCCAAACTCGCTATATCGTAACCTTCCAGGATATTGAGCATCTCAAGTGCAGTAATACCCTGCCCGTTGGGAGGAAGTTCATATATGGTATACCCACGGTAATCTGCCGATATTGGTTCTACCCAGCTTGTAGTATGAGCCTTGAAATCTTCAAATGAAAGAAGCCCGTTGTTTTGATGGGAAAAGTCCACCATGGCCTTACAGATTTCTCCTTCATAAAATGTATCAATGCCTTCACGGGCAATTTTGCGGTAGGTTTGAGCCAGGTGCTTATTCTTGAAAACCTGCCCGGGTTTCGGGGAATCACCATTAATCAGATAGCTTTTTGAAGCAGATGTATGGGCAAGAAGAATGTCTTTCGCATTTTTCCATTCGCCGGAAATAACCTCTGTAACGGGAAACCCGTTTTCCGCATAATATATAGCATCTTCGAACAAATCGCCGAGTTTCAAACTTCCATACCGTTCCACTGCCTGTGCCCAGCCATGCAAGGCACCCGGAACAGTTACCGCCAGGATACCTCTTTCGGGCATAGCCCTCATTCCCCTTTCATGGAAATAGGCCAAATCAGCTTTATAGGGCGCCCTTCCACTTGCGTTCATGCCTATGATCTTGTTTTGTTTGGCTAAATAAATGAGCGCAAAGGCATCTCCGCCTATTCCCACGGAATGAGGTTCAACAACGTTCAATGTACTGACCATGGCCACTGCCGCATCTAAGGCGTTCCCGCCCTTTAATAAGACCTTGTATCCGGCAAGAGTTGCCAAATGCTGGCTTGACGCAACCATACCCTGCGGTCCCATGGCTACTGATCTTTGCGCATAGCTGTGCGATTCTCTTTTTTGAGTGTATGAAAATTCCATTTTTTTCTCCGCAATAATTTAACGTCTCGGAACTTGTGCAACTTATTGGCATTATAGTATTTATTGTGGCTATATTTTTTTGTAAGCCACATGGAATGATGGAATAGTGGAATATTGCAACACTGGGTATGGAAAGTGGAAAATAACACACTTTCTACAAAAAATGTTGAGTCTACATTTTTTGATGATACTCATCAGGCAGCTATTTTCTGCTTTTGCTACTTAAAATACTACATCAGGACAAGAAAATTAATGCAAAAATGTGCCCTTTGAATTCTGTTTTCTTGAAACCCATCATTCCACAATTCCATTGTTCCATCATTCCAATTGGGGCAGAGCCCCTAAATTCAAAGCGATGTCAGTTGACCGTTTAAGTAAGAGAAAAACCAAATGATATTTTTTTAAAACAAAAAATTGCTGGGGGTTGACGCTACATGTCCAGATATGCTATTTTAAATTTTGGTAACCGTCTACAGTTTTAGGGTTCAACGTTCAGCGCCGCCAAAGGCGGGTAAACCTTTGAACCCGTGAACGGTTACATTTTTAGTTAAGTTCCCCTTTAATTCGAGTATCTTGTGGCTTTTAAAAAGACTACAATACTATTGGTACCTGATGCTACAAACAGGGTCAAGCGATTTAAGGTCCCAAGTTTTCTGCCCGTTTTTTTTGTTCTCATCTTTGTTTCTTGTGCTGCCTTCCTCGTCTTTATCATCCGGGATTACCAGTCCATGAAAATCCATTCGCCTCAACTGGTTCGGTTGGAGAAGGAAAACGAGTTGCAGAAGAGGCAGTTAGACCACCTGGCAAAGCGAATTGATCAGACCACCAAAAAATTGTACGAGCTGAGGGAATTTGACCGTAAATTAAGGACTATGGTTAACCTGGAAACCAGTGAAGACAATAAAGAATTTCAGGGTGTTGGTGGCTCTGACCCGATGCTGTTGCAGCCTCAAAATAATATGACCAAAACCCATAAAAACATCGTTCGTTCAATGCACAGTGCAATAGATAACCTCGACCGTGAAATAGCGCTTTGTGAAAAGGATAAAACCGAGCTTCACAAATTCCTCGAGAATCAAAACGTACTTCTTGCCTCCACACCATCAATTTGGCCAACCAAAGGATGGCTGAGTTCACGTTTCGGATATCGAATTTCCCCCTTTACGGGCAAAAAGGAATTCCACAGGGGAATTGACATAGCCACCAGGATGGGTGCACCAATCGTTGCCCCGGCAGATGGGATTGTGTCAAAAATCTATAGTGACCATGGATATGGAAAGGTGTTATCCGTTAGCCACGGCTATGGTGTGATCACCAGATATGGCCATCTCAAAAAGTCCCTGGTAAAAACGGGGCAATATGTTAAACGGGGCGAGACAATTGCCCTCGTAGGTAATAGTGGTCGATCTACTGGACCCCACTTGCACTATGAGGTTCATCTGAACAGGGTTGCGGTTGATCCCCTGCGATATGTCCTTAATTAGTGCCATTAACCATCCTTCCTATCTCAAATTCAGGATCCTTTGTCGGTCTCAGCAAAGACACATCAGCATATAATTCCTTGATTTTTGAGAGTAAAAGTTTTTTAATATTAGCGGCATTGGGTTTTGTCGATCCAGTAATATGATACAGGCCACCAATGTCTGGTAAATTTCAATAATTCGGCAGGAAACCATGTTTGGAAAAGTTATAAAAGGTGTTTTTGGTAGTAAAAATGAGCGGGAACTGAAGCAAATGGCTCCCCTTGTGGACAAGATCAACAGTCTTGAACCGGATTTCCAGTCCCTCTCGGATGCAGAGCTTCAGGCAAAGACTTCAGAGTTCAAAGAGCGAATATCAAGGGAGGAGCCCCTGGACCAGCTCCTGCCGGAGGCATTTGCTGCGGTGAGAGAGGCATCTGTGAGGGCCCTGGGAATGCGGCCCTTTGATGTCCAGTTAGTCGGAGGTATTGTGCTTCACCGGGGCAAGATTGCTGAAATGAAGACAGGTGAAGGGAAGACCCTGGCTGCGACGCTTCCCCTTTATCTGAATGCCCTGACGGGTCGTGGAGTTCACCTGGTGACGGTCAATGATTATCTGGCACAACGGGATGCCGAATGGATGGGAGGAATCTATAAGGCCCTGGGCCTTTCTGTGGGGGTAATTGTCCATGGGATGAATGATTCAGAGCGGAAAAACGCATATGAATGTGACATCACCTATGGAACCAATAATGAATTTGGTTTTGATTATCTCCGGGATAACATGAAATTTGACTTCAGCGATTTTGTTCAGAGGGATTTTTATTATGCCATCGTGGATGAGGTCGACAGTATCCTTATTGATGAGTCAAGGACCCCGTTGATTATTAGCGGCCCGGTGGAGCATAGTGAGAACAAGACCTATATGGAGGTCAAACCTCTTGTCATTAATTTAAGGAAAAAGCAGGCCTCGGTCATCCGCTCTCTTCTGACAGAGGCGCGGCAGGGACTTGGGTCAGGGGACTTGCAGGAAAAGACCATTGAAACCCTCCTTCAGATCAAAAGGGGTGATCCCAAGAATCCTGTTTTTCTGGATATTCTTTCTGAGAATCAGGCCCTGAAAAAGCAGATAGATAGGACAGAGAGCATGCTGAGTTCACAAAAGCTTTTGCCTGAATTGGATCAGACCCTTTACTGCACCATTGATGAACGGAGCAATTCAGTGGAACTCTGTGAGAAAGGGATCAAGTTGCTTTCGAGTGGTGGGCTTGGTGATTTTCTGCTCCCTGACATAGATGCAGAGAGCCACTCTGTTCGGGAAGATGAGCAATTGAGTGACGAGGAAAAAACTGAACGCATCAAGGAACTTGAAGGCCAGTACATGAGAACATCGGAGCTCCTGCATTCGACCCAGCAGCTTATCAAGGCTTACTGGCTCTTTGAAAAGGATGTCCAGTACGTTATCAAAGACGGTCAGATAATGATTGTTGATGAGTTTACAGGCCGTATGATGCCGGGCCGCCGCTGGAGTGATGGATTGCACCAGGCCGTGGAGGCCAAGGAGGGTGTGAGTGTTGCAGGAGAGAATCAGACCCTTGCGACAGTTACATTTCAAAATTTTTTCAGGATGTATGAAAAACTCGCCGGGATGACCGGAACGGCCGATACTGAGGCGGCTGAATTCAACAATATCTATAAGCTGGATGTGACGGTCATTCCCACAAACCAGAAGATGATCCGAACCGACTATCCCGATGTGATTTATAAGACTGAGAGGGAAAAATTTAAGGCCGTTGTTGATGAGATTAAAGACCTCTATGACAGGGGTCAGCCTGTCCTGGTGGGAAGCGTTTCCGTTGAGAAATCGGAAATGCTGGATAAGATGCTTGCAAGGGCAGGAATTCCCCATTCCGTGCTCAACGCCAAGCATCATCAGAAGGAGGCGGAGATTATCGCCAATGCCGGGCAGAAAAAAAATGTGACTATTTCCACCAATATGGCAGGCCGTGGAACCGACATTGTCCTTGGCGAAGGTGTAACAGATCTGGGTGGCCTCCACATCCTGGGGACAGAGAGACACGAGAGCCGTCGTATCGATAACCAGCTCAGGGGCCGAGCAGGAAGGCAGGGTGATCCTGGGTCATCACGCTTTTATCTTTCCCTTGAAGACGATCTTCTGAGGATATTTGGGTCTGAGAGGATCTCATCCATCATGGAGCGTCTGGGCATGGAAGAGGGCGAACCTATTGAACACGCCTTAATCTCCCGGGGTATCGAGAATGCCCAGAGAAAAGTGGAAGGACACAACTTTGATATAAGAAAGCATTTGCTCGAATATGATAATGTGATGAACAAACATCGGGAAATCATCTATTCTCTTCGGAAAGACATCCTGGATGGCCATGGACTCGGAGAGATTATCGAGGGAATGATAGATGAGAAGGTTGCGGCACTGGTGGAAAAATGGATCGATCCCAAGGAGTATTCCGAAAAATGGGAAATCCAGAGCCTGACGGATAACATTTCCAGGCTGTTCGGATTTCGGCTAAAAATTGGCCCGGAAGATATTGGAGAAGAGGCCTTTGACGGTTTGAAATGGGAGGATTTGACTGATTTAGTCGGAGAACAGGTCCGCAGCGCCTACCAGCAGAAGGAAAAACTATTTGGAAAGGAAGACCTGGAGCAGCTTGAGCGGTTTGTGATTCTTCAGATCATCGATAACCAGTGGGTGGCCCATCTTCAGGACATGGAACATATGAAGGAGGGAATTGGTCTCAGGGGTTACGGACAACTTGATCCTCTCAAAGAGTACCAAAAGGAAGGATTTGCCCTTTTTGAAGAGCTTATGGATAGGATTCGGGAGGAGACCCTGAACACCCTTTTCCGGATACAACTGATACGGCAACGCCCTGAGGAGATACCGAGGAAGAAGAAAAAACCTTTACAATTAAGCCACGGAGGCGACGGGTCACAGCCCGTCACGATCCGACGCAAGGAAAAGAAGATAGGGAGAAATGATCCCTGCCCGTGTGGCAGCGGGAAGAAGTATAAAAAGTGCTGCGGGGCTAATAAGTGATGCAACAAAGTGAGTATATGGTTCAGGGCTTTAAGGCTTCAGCAGTGAAGGCCGGCCTTAAAAAAGACAAGGGCTTGGATCTGGCACTGATTGTTTCAGAAAGGGAAACGGCAGTTGCAGGAGTGTTTACCACCAACAAAGTCGTGGCAGCTCCTGTTATCCTGACCCGGGAACATATTAAAAGCGGACGGGCACGGGCCATTATCGCCAATGCGGGAAATGCCAATGCCTGCACCGGAAAAGCAGGGTTTAATAATGCCCGCCGAACCGCTGAACTTGTGTCAGACAGGCTGGGTATTGGGTCTGATGAGGTGCTCGTGGCCTCCACAGGTGTTATTGGTCAACCACTCAATGTGGACAGGATTGCAGAAGCCATGCCTGCCCTGGTTGAACGCCTTTCCCCGGATGGAATACCCACGGTGGCCCGGGCAATTATGACCACGGATTCATTTGCCAAGATCAGCCATTTTGAGGGTCACGCCGGGGGACGGCCTTACCGGATTCTGGGTGTTGCAAAAGGCGCCGGCATGATCATGCCGAATATGGCCACCATGCTCTGCTTTATTGTAAGCGATATCGGGATCGATTCTAATGACCTGAACGGCGTACTTTCTTCCTCGGTTGAGACCACATTTAATCGAATTACGGTAGACGGAGACACCAGCACCAATGACACGGTCCTGGTCATGGCCAATGGTATGGCAGGGAACACGGCCCTGACAGAAGCGGACTCCAAAGGTTTTGCCCGGGGCTTGGAGACTGTCATGGGTGAGTTGGCTCAAATGATCGTGCGAGATGGAGAGGGTGCCACCAAAGTGATACATATGGAGATAAAAGGCGCCCGCAGTGCCTCCGACGCCCTGAAAGCTGCAAGGACGGTGGGTAATTCCAGCCTTGTCAAGACTGCCTGTTACGGCCAGGATCCCAACTGGGGCAGGATCATGGCTGCCCTCGGAAGGGCAGATATCGTAATGGATGAGGAGAAGGTCGATATATGGGTTAATGATATGCTGATTGTGTCAGCGGGACTGGGAAAGGGTCAGGAGGCAGAAAAAAAGGCAGCCGAAATAATGATCCAGAAAGAATACACTATTACCATAGATCTCCGCCAGGGCGATTTTGAGGACCGGATTATCACATGCGATCTCACCCACGAATATGTATCAATCAATGCAAGTTACAGGACATGAACAAATAATCATTTTCCTAATTTAAATCCTTTAAGAAGACCCTTTGCCGTTTCTTCTAACGTTTTCGACTCACCTTTATCCCCGCTTTTCCCGGGCAGAAGCTTTTGCAGCTCATCGGACTTCGGGATACCCTCTGTGAGGCCTTTTTTTAGCATCCCCTCCAAATCAGGGCGAAACTTTGGAGAGTCAAAAGTCCCTGTTATCAACACAGGAACCGTAATTCCGGCTCTTTCAACAGTATCTCCCTGTCCCTTAAGGGAGCCCACAAATTTTGGTTCTACCCGAAAGTCCAATTTCTCTTTGACCAGTTTCGCCTTTCCTGCGACCTTCACCCGAAGGAACGGAGACATAAGGGTCGTATTAGGTGTCTCCACAACGCCCTTGGTAATGGTAAAGGGGGCGTTTAGCTCTGCAAAGTCAGTCCGTGGCCTCTTTTCTACCTTTTCAGCCATACCAAAAGCGGCTTTTGCATTGCGCGCCATTCCCGCAAGGTCAATCCCCACGATGGCCCCATCCGCAAAAATAAGTTGGCCTTTGCCGTTGAGGCTCTGCTTGATCCTGTCGGCATCATCTCCCACCATTGTTATCGTCACATCGGACTGGAGAGCGCCCTCGATAATATCCTTATTGAGTAAGTCTTTTAAAAGAGGACCGGCCTGGATCGCCTTTGTATTGAGTTTCATACTGCTCTTTGGAGTATCCTGGCGCACATCGAAGGAACCATTGGCCGATAAATCACCCTCGTAAAGTTTGACCTTCAAGGGGTCCAGATTAAACAGCCCATTTTTCCCGATGACCTTCAGATAAAGGTCCTGCATCTTTACACCATGCGCCTTGAGCTTTCCTACCCGGATAGTACCATCCAGCACCGGCTTTCGAAGCGGGCTGTAATCGGTCTTCTTCTTGGGCCCGGGAGCCTTGTCTGCCTTTTCCTTTTCAGTTGGCGCTTTCTCGGATTTTGGCGGCAAATACCGATCCACATCTATTTGATCCAAATCAAGATCAAATGCCACATCAGGTTTGGAAAACTCCCTGGCCTTAACTGAAAACTTCAGCTTTGATTCATCCAAACTAAGCGCCCCATCAGTAATTGATACACTCTTGGG